>JBGVFW010000060.1:0-5028 GCA_045121315.1 Eubacteriales bacterium | reverse complement strand
CGCTATGACAGAAGGGTACACGCTCACCTTCAATACGCCCATGTTTCTTATCGTTCTTGTAGTGTTTGTTCTGCTTGCTTCGGTTTTGAAGGTCATCACGAAGAAATCCATCTTTATTTTCACGATGGTACCAAGTGGCGTTCTTTTGGCTATACTTTGTGCCGTTCCTATGGACGACGTGCTTGACGTGCTCTACCATGCGGCTCTCCCGCTTATCGTAATGATCTTCTCAAGTTCCATTTCCTATGCGATTTTAGTGCGAAACAGTATGATAGCGGTAACGAACGAGGATTACATTCTTACGGCGCGTGCAAAGGGGCTTCCACCCCACGTGGTGCTTTATAAGCACACGTTCCGCAACGCACTTTTGCCGCTTATCACAAACGTCGGTATGTCAATGTCCGGACTCATGGGAGGCAGCGTGCTCATAGAGCGCATATTCAGCTGGCCCGGCATGGGACAGCTTTTGCTTGATGCCTGCAACAACGGCGACTATATGCTTTCACAAGCGATACTTTTGCTTTTTGCAATTATTACGGTCGTTTGCAACTTTATCACCGACCTTGTTTACCACAAATTTGACCCTCGTGTCAAGAATGTCTGAGAGGTGCGTATGAAAAAAGAAAATGTAATATCGCGCGTATGGCGCGGATATGTTTTACCCGCGCTCCTCGGCATTGTAAGGTTCTGCCTTAAGGTGCTTAAAAATCCAAAGGGAAGGACGGGCGTTATAATGGTCGGAATAGTCGTATTTTGCGCGATCTTCGCCCCCGTACTCACTCCATATGATCTGCACGATTACAACGTTGCGGCGGGACTTCAGTCACCCTCATGGGAGCATCTTCTCGGTACGGATAAAAACGGCATAGATATCCTTACACAGATATTCTACGGTGCTAGAATTTCTCTCATAATCGGTATAACGACGGGACTTTGCGTAACGCTTCTCGGTGCGACGCTTGGAATAGTTTCCGCTTATTTCGGCAAAGTTTCCGCGCACATTATTCTCAATATTATCAACGTGCTTCTCGTTATACCCACGCTTCCGCTCATGATGATACTCAGCAACCTTTCTTCAAGCTATATGATGATGGTCGCGGTTTTCACACTTATCGGTTGGTGCGGCACGGCGCGAATGGTGCGCGCACAGGTCCTTTCCATTACGGAGATGAACTTTATCCGCGCGGCGGAGCTTGCCGGCGGCAGTAAAACTTACATAATGTTCAAGCACATCATGCCGTCTATCGCTCACCTACTCATCATGAACTGCGCGCTCTCCTGCGCGGGATTTATGATTGCAGAAGCGGGTCTTAGTTTCATCGGCATTGGAGACTCTTCCATTATAAGCTGGGGTAAGATACTCGTTGCGGCGGAAGAAAGTGCGTTTACATCGGGTCTTTGGGCATGGGTGATCGCGCCCGGCGCGGCTATATTTATTACCGTTTTTGGTTTTATGCAGATAGGATACGCGCTGGAAGAGATATTTAACCCGAAGATAAAAGTTAAAAAGTCTAAAAACAAGAGTCAGAAGAGCATAGAGGAGGACGCGAAAGCGATATTTGCTTCTATGGTCGATATGAGCGTGGAAGAAGCTGTGCAGATCAAAAAAGAATTCGGTTCGGGAGGGATAGATAAATGAAAAATATTCTTGATATTCGCGGACTGAAGGTTCTTTTCCGCGTGGGCAACGGTTTTGTCCGCGCTGTGGAGGGAATCGATATTGAGATCAAAGAAGGAGAGAGCATCGCCATCGTGGGCGAAAGCGGATGCGGCAAGAGCGTGACGAGTCTTGCTTGTATGAAACTGCTAACAACGCCGCCTGCATATTACACGGCGGATAAAATGGAATTTCTCACAAAAGACGGCAAGAGCGTAGACCTGCTTTCTCAAACGGAAGAGCAGATGTTGGGTCTGCGCGAAGAGCAGATGGCGATGATATTCCAAGACCCCTCCACCTTCCTCAACCCCGTTATGACTATCGGGGAGCAAATGGACGAGGTCTTCAAATATCACGGAAACCTTAAATCCAAGGAAGCCAAAGCTAAAAGTATAGAAATGATGAAGAAGGTCGGCATACCTGACCCCGAAATGAGATATTCTCAGTATCCGCACGAGCTTTCGGGCGGTCTCAAGCAGAGAATCCTTATCGCTATGGCGACATCTTGTACGCCGCGCCTGCTCATTGCGGACGAACCGACGACTGCACTTGATGTTACCATACAAGCACAGATACTCCACCTTATAAAAGAGCTTCAAGAAAATAATAACATGGCACTTATGATGATAACGCATGACCTCGGCGTTGTACGCGAAATGGCAGAACGCGTTTACGTTATGTACTGCGGTAAGATAGTTGAGGAGGGCAGGGTCAATGAGATACTCGATAACCCCTTGCATCCTTATACGAAAGCGCTCATAGACACAGTTCCTGGACTTGATGATGAGGTTGAACGTTTTGTGCAGATACCGCACAATGTTCCGCACCCTTCGAATAAGCCTTCGGGCTGCCATTTCTCCAACAGATGCGCCTATTGCAAGGAAATTTGCACAAAGCATATGCCGCCGCTTACCGACAAGGGCAACGGCAGAAAGGCAAGATGTTGGTTTGACAAGGAGGAATTATGGGAGAAATAATACTTAAAACCAATGACCTCTGCGTCGATTTCAAGATAAAGCGAAGCGTTTTCGGAAAATCTGATACACTTTGCGCTGTGAGCGGCGCGAACATCGAAATAAAGCGCGGCGAGATATACGGTCTTGTGGGCGAGAGCGGTTGCGGTAAAACCACTCTTGCAAACGCGCTTCTTGGGTTTGTTCCGATAACATCGGGTTCGTTTGATTTTTTCGGTCATACGGTAACGAACAAAACAACGGCGAAGGAATGGAAAGAAGTACGCAAGCATATGCAGATGGTATTCCAAGACCCGTATAGCTCGCTCGATACCCACCTTGCCGTTTGGCAGCTCATTTCAGAGCCGCTCAAAATCGCGGGCGAAAAGAACGAAAAGGTTTTACGCGACCGCGCGGCAGAACTTCTTGTCAAGGTCGGTCTTGGTCTTGACGACCTCGATCGACACGCGTTTGAATTTTCCGGTGGACAGAGGCAGAGAATCGCTATCGCCCGTGCGCTCATAACAGGCGCTGAACTTATCATTTGTGATGAACCCGTGTCTGCGCTCGATGTTTCCGTTCATTCACAGATATGCAACCTACTGCTCGATCTTCAGCAGGAGCTTGGACTTACATATCTGTTTATTTCCCACAACCTTTCGCTTATCAAGCATATAACGAGCCATATGTCCGTTATGTACCTCGGCACGGTTATGGAGAGCGGAGATACGAAGGAGATTTACAAAAATCCAGTAAGTCCATATACAAAGGCACTTATGTCTGCTATTCTTGAAGTCAATCCCGCAGAAGAGCGCAAGCGTATCGTTCTTGCCGGCGAGGCAACGAGTCCCATTAATCCCGGCAACACCTGCCGCTTTGCGGGCAGATGCCCGGAAGTATGCGGCGCGTGCCGCACAACACCTCTTCCGCCACTTTCGAATGTTGGGACAGACCATTTTGTAAACTGTATAAGAATGGGAGAAAAAACAAATGATTGACGAAAAAAATCTTTCGTGCCCGTGTATGCCTCAATGTCCGAACTACGGAAAATGCAGAGTATGCATAGCGAGCCATGCGGAATATTATACCGTTCCTCATTGCATTAAAACAATGCTTGAAGATATGAAGAAAAATCATAAGCATCCGTCAAATCCTCATATCAAAAAAACGCTTCAAGAGCGAATTTTCGAGTTTTACGAGCAAAATCCGTATGAACACTTGCGAACGGTTGCCGAAAAACTGAAGATAACCGAACATCAGCTCCTTGAGGCGCATCCAAGCGCGGTTTGCGTCCCTATTGCGGAGTTTGATGAGGTTTACGGAAAATTTACACAGCTTGAAAAAGTTCTTCTTCATGTTGACAGCGGCAGCGTTCTTCTCCAGGTGGAAACGGCTTTGCCGAAGATGGCGAAGATAAAAAATACCATTATTGTCAAAAGCGAGAGTGAAGGAATGAACCTTACTTCACTTTTGTTTGCGGATGGTTTTTACTCCATGTTTCTTGTACGCGAATCGCTCTACGGAAAGGAGAGCATGAGCCTTGCAATCGTCGGTGAGGACGAAAAGATTGCTCTTTCTGTATACATGCGCCGCGGTGAGGACGGAAAAATAGAGGAAAGCTCCCGCGCACTTTTCGAAGAACTTTGGCAAAAATACAATTAAAACAATAATATAACTATACATAAGAAAGGCACAAATTATGAAAAAAATAATAGCACTTCTCACTTCTCTCATTCTTGTTATCTCCATCGTTGCCTGTGGTTCGGGCAATGTTGACACAACGACAGAACCCACAGATACAACGGATACAACAACAAAATCCGAAGGCAAGCTCTCTATGGGTACGTACTACGGGGCATGTGCAAGCGAAATGATGACTTTCCAGATATACCTCACATTTGAAGCAGACGGCACGTTTGTTCTCACGAACGGCACGGACGAAAAAGGCAGTGGTACATATGCTCTTGCGGACGGTGTTTATACGCTTTCCTTTGGTGAAGATAAGACAACTAACTTCATTGTAAAAGCAGACGGTACGATACTTGTTACAACAGACCTTTACTATGGCAAAGCGTCTATCTCCGTCGATTATGTTGACGATATCATTCTTTCTTATCAGGGTGAAGCTTCCTCCACAACAGAAGCTGCTGCGACAACAAGCTCTTCTGCAACTACAACAAATTTTTCTATTGCCGCAGGCACATATACAGGCAACTATGAAAAAGTAAGCGCGATGGCAGGCACTGTAAACTATATTTATACAGCGATAGTAGGCGCGGATGGCACTTTCTCTTATTCCGTAAAATTCGCAATGGGTGGAACTGAATACGACGGCTCCAACGCAAGCGGCACATACACGGTAGAGAACAACGTGTTCAAATTTACAGATGCAGAGGGCAACGTAACGGAAGGCACTCT
>JBGVFW010000059.1:0-1441 GCA_045121315.1 Eubacteriales bacterium | reverse complement strand
AATTGCGAGCAAAGAGTTTACTGCGTAATTCCTATCGCACTCTGCGATAAGTCCCGTGCGCGTTGCGTAGCCTATAAGCTGTTTGATTTCTGCGTAAATCATTTTTTGTTGTCCTTTCTAAAAAATTGATAATAATAACACGGTATCATACCGTTATAAAGTTTACGAACCTTGTCGGCTTTTCTGCCGTAAAGACGTTCAAATCGCTCGTGCGAGGTGATAACGTATATCTGCCAGTTATCGAGCGTTTTAAAATGTCTGCCCATATCGCGGTAGAGCTTTTCCGCTTCTTCAAGCGTGCCAAGCCTCTCGCCGTAAGGCGGGTTGCACACTATAGTGCCGCGTCTGCCCTCCGTGGTAATTTCAAGCGCGTTTCTTTGAAAAAGCTTGATGTGAGAGTTCATGCCCGCTTTCGAGATAGCGGAGCGCGCGTTTTTGAGCGCATCCTCGGAAATATCGGAAGCATACGCTTCGAATTTAGAATCTCTGTTTATAAGCGAACGAGCCTCTTCCCTTGCCTCTTTCCACGTTTCGGCGGAAATCTGCGGGAACGCCTCCGCGATAAATCCTCTGCCCAAACCGGGAGCGGTGTTTGTCATAATGAGCGAAGCCTCTATCGGTATGGTAGCGGAGCCGCAGAACGGGTCCCAAAAAAGCACGTCCTCGCGCGGGCGGGCAGTTTTTGCAAGAGCCGCCGCGAGCGTTTCACGCAACGGGGAGATGAGCGTCTGCGGACGGTAGCCGCGCTTGTGCAGCGCCACGCCCGACGTATCTATCATCATAAACACTTCGTCTTTGAGTATGAAAAATTCTATCTGATATTTAGCGCCCGTTTCGCGGAACCACGAAATACCGTATTTATCGGAAAGGCGCTTAACAGCGGCTTTTTTCACGATGCTTTGGCAATCAGGTATGCTGAAAAGTGCGCTTTTAACGGAGTGACCCTTTACGGGGAAAGCGTCGTCTTTGCCGACCCATTCTTCCCACGGGAGCGCGTACGTTCCGTCAAAAAGCTCCGTAAATGTGGTAGCGCGCCATCTTCCCAAAAGGATAAACACGCGCTCCGCCGTGCGAAGCCAAAGGTTGCATCTGGCAACCGCGGAAATATCCCCCTCAAAGATAATTCTGCCGTCGATAGTTTCAAGTCTTTTGTATCCAAGCGCGTCAATTTCTTCTCCGAGCAAATGTTCAAGCCCGAAAAGGCAAGTTGCAACAAATTTATACTGCATTTTATCTCCAAAAATTATTAAAATTAAAGTCTTTATTTAATAATTTATTATATCATAATATCTTTTATAAATCAACACTCTAATTATTTATTGACAGAAAAAGACTTTTTTGCTACAATCTTTTTCGTAAAGGAAGTGAAATAAATGAGTTTTAAAGATAGATTTTCCCATTCAAGCGCTCACCTTTCCGAAAAAAAAATAAAAAAGCACCT
>JBGVFW010000058.1:0-4603 GCA_045121315.1 Eubacteriales bacterium | reverse complement strand
GCTCCGTTGAGATATGCGCCGAGCGCATTTCCCGGAGTGCCGACGATGTGTATAGTTTTGCCGTTCATTCCCGCAGCGATAAAACGCTGACCGAGCACGCGAATGATCTCGCAAGCGGCACCGTTTTCTCTAATTTTATTGTTTATAGCTTCGTAGCCAAGCCCCTTTGCATCAATTAACATTATTATAACACACCTTTCAAGGATATAAATAGGAAATTTATGAATTTTTTATTCACCTGCGTGGGAAATTCCAAGGATATCAAGTTCTTTTTGCGTAAGTCCTATTCCACGGAGCATAAGTCTATTTCCGCGCAGAGCTTCTATGGAGTTGATGCCCATGGCCCCCATGAGCTCTTTTATTTCGTGGCGCCATGCGCTCATAAGGTTTACAAGTCTTTCGCTTCCGACTTTAGGGTCGAGGCGCTTTACAAGTTCGGGACGCTGGGTTGCGATGCCCCAGTTGCACTTGCCGCTTTGGCAGGTGCGGCAAAGGTGACAACCAAGCGCCAAAAGTGCCGCCGTTGCAATGTAGCAGGCGTCCGCGCCGAGAGCTATGGCTTTTACAACGTCCGAGGCGGAGCGGATACTGCCGCCGACAACGAGAGAAACGTTGTTTCTGATGCCTTCCTCACGAAGCCGGGTGTCGCACGCGGCAAGTGCAAGCTCTATCGGGATACCTACGTTATCGCGTATGCGCGTGGGAGCCGCGCCGGTGCCGCCGCGGAAACCGTCTATTGCGATGATATCTGCGCCGCTTCTTGCAATACCGCTTGCGATAGCGGCGATATTGTGAACGGCGGCAACCTTTACGATTATCGGCTTTTTATACTGTGTCGCTTCTTTGAGAGAGAAAACGAGCTGTCGCAAGTCTTCAATAGAATATATATCGTGGTGCGGGGCTGGGGAGATGGCGTCCGAGCCTTCGGGGATCATTCGGGTGCGCGAGACGTCGCCTACGATCTTCGCGCCAGGTAAGTGACCTCCGATGCCGGGTTTTGCACCCTGACCCATTTTTATTTCTATAGCGGCACCTGCGCTAAGGTACTTTTCATGTACGCCAAATCTGCCCGAGGCAACCTGAACGACGGTGTTTTCGCCGTAAACGTAGAAATCCTCGTGCAAGCCGCCCTCACCCGTGTTATAGCAAATGCCGAGCTCCTTTGCCGCCGTGGCAAGGCTTTTGTGCGCGTTGTAGCTTATTGAACCGTAGCTCATGGCGGAGAACATCACGGGCATGGAAAGCTCGATGTGCGGCGGAAGATTGTCGATGATCTCGCCGTTTTCGTCCCTTTCTATCTTGTCGGGCTTTTTGCCGAGAAAAACGCGCGTTTCCATAGGCTCGCGCAGAGGGTCTATAGGGGGATTGGTTACCTGAGAAGCGTTGATGAGTATCTTATCCCAATACACGGGAAACTTATTCGGGTTGCCCATAGATGAGAGGAGCACACCGCCGCTGTTTGCTTGTTTGTAAATTTCTTTTATAGTATCGCTTGACCAGTTGGCGTTTTCGCGGAAAGTACACTCGTTTTTTGCAATCTTCAACGCTTTTGTGGGGCAGAAGGAAACACAGCGCTGGCAATTTACGCACTTTGCTTCGTCTGCGAGCATAATATGGTTTGATTCGTCGTATATGTGAACCCCGTTCGCGCATTGCTTTTCGCAAACGCGGCAAACGGTACAGCGCACGGGATTTCTGATGATTTCAAATTCGGGATAAATATATTCGATACTCATTAGAATTTACCTTCCTCTATCTTTACTATAACGGGCTCGCCGCCCGCGGGCGCGAAGATGTTTTCAGCGTTCGGTTCCATCGTGCGGATAGCTGCTTCTTCGCTTGCGATAAATACTTTATCGTCCTTTTCGCCCACGACCATACTGCGCAGTTTGAGTCTGTCGTTGAGTGCCATGAGTCCACCCTCAAAACCGAGCACAATGGAAAATGGTCCCGTTATGAGCAGGCTTGAAAACACGTTGCGCAAATATGTCAGTTTTTTCTTTTCCGCTTCGCTCTTTCGGTCTATCGTTCCCCAAAATGGCGCGGCGATGACCGCGGCGGTTTCTTCAAGCGTTAGCTTTTGGCAGCGCAGTAGATAATCCGCGATGTATGTGATGACCTCTGTGTCTGTTTGCAGAGTGCATTTGTAGCCAAACATTTCTATAAAGCGGCGATTGGCATCATAGGAGGATATCTCGCCGTTATGAACTATGGAATAATCGAGAAGTGAAAACGGGTGGGCGCCGCCCCACCACCCCGGTGTATTTGTGGGATATCTGCCGTGCGCCGTCCAAGAATATGCTTCATACTCGGGAAGGCGGTAAAACTCGCCAACATCCTCAGGGAAGCCGACAGCTTTAAAAACGCCCATGTTTTTGCCGCAGGAAAAAACATATGCGCCTTTTATTTCCGTGTTTATCTTTGTTACTATGCGCACGACGTATTCTTTTTCATCGAGCTGCATGGAGGCAAGCACAGAGGCGAGGGGAGAAACGAAATATCTCCAAATAAGCGGTTCGTCCGTGATGGCGGGTATCTTTCGTGTGGGAATATTTTCGGCTTTGACGATTTCAAAGCTGTCCTTCAAAAACCTTTCGCAATCCGAGCGGCAAACATAATCGTCAAAAAATATGTGGAGCGCATATTGATTTTTATATTCGGGATAAATGCCGTAGCCCGCAAAGCCGCCGCCCAAACCGTTGGAGCGGTCGTGCATGGGTTTCATGCTCTCGATTATTTTTTCTCCGCTCATGCGTTTGCCCTCTTTTGAAATAACGGCGGAAATGGCACAGCCGGAGGAAATTCTTATTTGACCTTCTTTTTTCATAGGAATGTTTCCTTTCAGAAAATATTATGTGCATCGATCTCTGCCGCAAGTGGGAGAGCGCACAAGTAAATATTTATGCAATAAAAAAGCGCCCATTCCAAGGGGCACTTACCCCCTTGAAATGAACGCCTTTGCTCATTTGAGTAGAGTATAACACAAATTTTTGCTTTTGTCAATGTAATGTTTTTACATTGGAGGACAAACAAAAAGATTTAAAATTCCAAAAAATTAGGTCTTGACAAATCCATAAAATGGGTGTACAATGCTTGCGTAACAAAGGCAAAGGCGTCTTTGAGGTACACCCTCATTGGCGCCTTTGTCTTTTTTTGTTTTATTTTTGTTTTTAAGGAGATTTTTATTATGCAAACCGTACCTGAATATTTCGGCTGCCTTGTATTTGACGACAGAGTAATGAAAGCAAGCCTTTCTTCCAAAGTTTACGCTTCTTTGAGAAAAACTATCGATGAAGGTGCAAGCCTCGACCTTTCCGTAGCAAACGCTGTTGCGAGCGCAATGAAGGATTGGGCGGTGGCAAACGGCGCAACTCATTATACACATTGGTTCCAACCCCTCACCGGTATCACGGCTGAAAAGCACGACAGTTTTATTTCTCCCTCTCCCGACGGCGGCGTTATTATGGAATTTTCGGGTAAGGAACTTATCAAAGGCGAACCCGATGCTTCCTCTTTCCCCTCCGGCGGTCTTCGCGCAACATTCGAAGCAAGGGGTTACACGGCTTGGGACCCCACGTCTTACGCATTTATAAAAGATAAAACGCTTTGTATCCCCACGGCGTTTTGTTCCTACGGCGGTCATGCGCTCGATAAAAAGACACCTCTTCTGCGCTCCATGGAAGCACTCAACCGTCAAGCTTTGCGCATACTTCGCCTTTTCGGAAACACAAGCGTAAAATGCGTTCGCACCTCCGTCGGACCCGAACAGGAATACTTCCTTGTTGACAGGAAAATGTACGAAAAACGCAAAGACCTTATGTTCGCGGGAAGAACACTTTTCGGTGCTAACCCTCCAAAAGGACAGGAAATGGACGACCATTATTTCGGTGTCATTAAACCCCGTGTTGCAAAATTTATGGAAGAACTTAACGAAGAACTCTGGAAACTGGGAATACTTGCAAAGACAGAACACAACGAGGTAGCTCCCGCACAGCACGAACTTGCTCCTATTTATACCACAACAAACATCGCGTGCGATCACAACCAGCTCACAATGGAGATAATGCAGAAGGTCGCTCTTAAAAACGGCCTCGTCTGCCTCCTGCACGAAAAACCTTTCGCGGGAGTAAACGGCAGCGGCAAGCACAACAACTGGTCCATTTCCACTGACTCGGGCGTAAACCTCCTTTCTCCCGGCGAAACGCCTTACGAAAACGCACAGTTCCTTCTCTTCCTCTGCGCCGTTATAAAAGCGGTTGACGATTATCAGGATTTGCTCCGCATTTCCGTTGCGACGGCAGGCAATGATCACAGACTCGGCGCAAACGAAGCACCCCCGGCGGTTGTTTCCATCTTCTTGGGGGACGAGCTTACGGCTTTTTTGGAGGATATCGAAAACTATACGCCTTATATCCGCACCGAAAAAACGACTATGAAGCTCGGCGTAGACGTACTTCCAAACTTTGCCCGCGACACGACGGACAGAAACCGTACATCTCCTTTTGCTTTCACGGGCAACAAATTCGAGTTCCGTATGCTCGGTTCTTCCAACAGCATTTCCTGCGCGAATATCATGCTCAACTCTGCTGTTGCAGAGTCTTTG
>JBGVFW010000057.1:0-2361 GCA_045121315.1 Eubacteriales bacterium | reverse complement strand
TATGTTTGAGTTCGGCAGGGTAGACGTACTTGTGAACAACGCGGGCATCGCGCGCGCCGCGCTGATGACGGACGTTACAGAAGGCGATTTTTCGGAGCTTTTTTCCACCAATGTGGGCGGAGCATTTTTTGTGTCCCAAGTTGCTATCCCGGAGATGATAAACGCGGGTGGCGGCAAGATAATAAACATTTCCTCTATGTGGGGGCAGGTAGGCGCGTCCTGCGAAACGCTGTATTCCGCGACGAAAGCCGCTGTCATAGGGCTTACAAAAGCTATGGCTAAAGAGCTTGCACCTTCGCATATTACGGTAAACTGCGTCGCTCCCGGCGTTATCGATACGGATATGAACGCTTGCTACGATGAGGACACGATGGAGAGCTTGCGTATGCAGACGCCGCTTTCCCGCCTTGGCACACCGGAGGACGTGGCGAACGCGGTTTATTTCCTCGCGTCCGCCGAGGGCAACTTTATCACGGGGGAAACTATCGCTGTAAACGGCGGTTTTGTGATAACTTGATGTTGTGAAAAGTTAATATTTAAGCCGCCATTTTGGGCGGCTTTTTTGTTACTATTGCAAAATATGAGAATATATGATATAATAATTGCAATTATTATAAGAACATCTTACGAGGAAGTTACATTATGAAGAAGTTAATAAGAGTTCTTGCTATTGTGATAGTATTTGTACAACTCTTGCTATGTACGTTTTCTTTCTCGTCTTGCGGCTCTTACAGGCAATATTTGCTAAACAAAACTGATGAACAGTTAGGAATTCTCGGTGATGTCTGTGAAACGATTGTGTCGGCTTTCAATGAGAAGGATTTAACTTTGCTTGATGAGATTTTGTCAGAATCTTGTGCAGAACAATGGGATTTGCAGGAGGGATTTTTGTATAGTTGCAATCTCTTTGACGGAGAGATCACAACAGTAGAAGCATCGGGTTCTCCAATTCAATCGCATATGGAAAAAGCGGGTACTTCAGCAAAAGCAGACGCTTCATTTATCCTTACTACAAGTTCTGGAAAAACGTATAATTTATATTTTGAATATTGGTATGATAATGATTTTGATGCAAAGAAGATTGGTGTTAACAGAATTAAATTAAGCGATATCGATGCTTTCCAAAAAGGCGAGGGATATGTTTCGGGGCGTTTGTATGATCGTTCGGGGATTTATTATCCTGCTTGGGACGAAGATGAATGAATATAAACGGGAGGTATCATATGGATTGGGAAAAAATCAGTACAGTAAATGTCCAAATTGAAAACAGCACGGGATACCTGCGTTTTCGAAAATAGCGGGGAAATATACCCACCGAGTTAAATGTAAGCATTGAGGTAAAAAATATAAGGTCAATATTATGTTGAACTATTTCAATAATATTGGTATTGCACTACTGACATCAAATGTCGCAATACTGTTAAAAAAATATATTTTGGATGCTGATAATGTTGATTTAACTTGTTGCTTTCGAATATTTTGCACCGTTGGAAGAAATTTACGAAGATAAATGCTACACAAAACGGCAACTTTACGGTTGTCGTTTGCCTTTGTGTTAAAATTACAATAAAAATATTTAACGTATGGAACCGAGGTATAGAAAAATGCTTAAAGTTGCTTTTCACGATGTCGCTGAAGTATCGAATGAACTTTTGAAATTTGCCGTTATTGTATCGGCACAAGACGGAAAATATATTTTTCTCGCCACAAAAAGCGTGAAACGTGGGAAATTCCCGGCGGACACAGGGAAGCGGGGGAGGATATTTTAGAAACCGCGAAAAGGGAACTTTGGGAAGAAACCGGAGCGGAATGTTTTGATATTCGTCCTGTTTGTGTTTACAGTGTGGAGAATGGCGGGGAGCCAACATACGGAATGTTATTTTTTGCAGATGTGAAAACGCTTGGTGCTTTACCTGCTGACTCCGAAATAGGTGAGATCGCATTTTTTGAAAATATACCCGAAAGCACCACTTACCCTTTAATACAGCCACATCTTTTTGCAAGGGCGATAGGAACCAAAACGCTTTAAAGCGTTTTTGGAAAAACTATTTGCTTTTCTCTTTGATTTTTCTTGCGAGATAAACGACGGGTGTGTCGCATAGCGAGGTTACGATGAATATTATATAACTTGACGCGCATATTTTCAGCAAAACGGGCAGGGAATATGTTCCCAAAAATGCGCCGAATGTGAACAGAAATGTGTTCAAAAGCTGTGAAACAAGCGTGGAGCCGTTGTTGCGAAGCCAGAGAAATCTTCTTGAGTCGGAGCATTTTCGGTTTGTAAACTCCCACCATTTATGGTAGAGCCAAACGTCAAACCTCTGCGTTATCGCATAGACGCATATACTTGCGAGCATGATG
>JBGVFW010000056.1:0-1758 GCA_045121315.1 Eubacteriales bacterium | reverse complement strand
CCGATGACGTGTTCTACTTTTTCTTTTCATACGCGCAGTTTTGCGAATGTGAAAAACTTACGGAACGCGTGAAAGAAGTATACAGCGGAAACTTTTTGGATTTCTATATCGCCGCGTATAATCAATACGGTAAGTCGCAGAGTGCAGACGTGCTCTCCCGTAAATCTCACTCTCACGCACCCGAACGGCTTTACGAGGAATTGATGCTCCTTGTCCACGCCTGTGCGGACAGACCCGCGTTTATGAAAAAAGACATTTACGATATGGCGGAACTTGTTTTGAAGATATCGCGTCGCGTCGGCTCTTCCCTTCGCGCGCTCGGGCTGAAAATGCCTGCGGCGAAAATCTCGCCCAAGGCGGAAAAGTTTTGCTTTTGTAAAATAAATCTAAACAACTTTTCTTTCGCCGTTTTCAGAATGATATATGCAGGATATTCGTTTTCCTGTGACGGAGGCGTAAATATGTCGCTCGAAATCTCCGGAAGCGGCGACGCGCTTCTTTGTGTATACACAAAAATCGACCGAGCAGAAAGCGGCAGAAAAAACAACAGCTTTTCAAGTCTGCTTGCCGATTTTTCCGAGCTTTCCTTGGAAACGGAAATTTTGAAAAAACTCGATCTATTGGAAAAATCACTTACTTATTCTCTCGAAGATTCAGTTCTAAAGATAGAGTTTAAGATAAAATGCATCGACGGTCTTGAGCCGCTTATGCTCCGCTCCGACCCATTCGGCAAACGTGCGAAAAAGATTTCAAGCAGCATTGGCGCGAACATATTGAAATTGAAAAAACTTTTATCAAAATAAATTTGTTATACATAAAAAATCCCCTCAAAGGGGATTTTTTGCTTTTTTCAAGTTAATTTTTCTTCTCTTGTGATTATAACCGTTGTGAGGTTCTTTCTCTGCTCTTCCGTAGGTTCTTTGAGTTTTCCGCTCTCAAGGAGCTCCTTGATGCAATAGAACAAGAACCAACCGTCGCAATAGAAGGTATGCTGTAAAGGATATTTTTCCATCTTATATAAATGCTCAGGTGTGTTTTCCATCATTTTCCCGATATATTCCGCACGAAGAGAAGCAAATTCCGCTTTATATTTTTCGCGCACGGTGTCACCAAGAGCAATAAGGGATTTTCTCGCTTCCTCGCTCCTTATCCAAACGCTCTGCAATGTTATCCATTGTCCCTTTTCGTTTTCGTGAATACGGAGATATCCGTTTTCAACAAGGGGAGAATCACGAAAAGAAAGATCACCACTAAAAAATCTCTTCAAGTCTGTAAGCATATGCCCTATCTTGCCGAAATACTCATCGTCCATACGTTTCCCCGACCATTCGGTGTCCATCTGCCAAATAACTATTCAGTTATTCTCATTCCAAGCAGGTCCTCTACATTTGCGCATACTTTCAAAACATCGCGGCATTTCTTCGCTCGGAATATTAACGGAAGCAGAGCAAATATTCTGCGCACCGTCTATTCTGCGCGTTGCGGCTTCTTCAAAAGTAACCTTTTCTTCCGTATCGTAGAGTTTCTCTCCGCTCCATGCGATAATATATGGTATAATCGACCAAATCATAAAATTTTTGTCTTTTTCAAACACGGGCAAACCGTTTACAACGTCTTTTATCCTGTTGCAAACGACGTATTTTCGTCGTCGAGAAGCGAAGAGTTTGATACCGCGTCAAAAAGATCGCAGCGAATATTTTTGACGCTTTCTCATACATTTCATAGTGAAGAACATTTTTTTGCGTGGAAGATTCTTCG
>JBGVFW010000055.1:0-4757 GCA_045121315.1 Eubacteriales bacterium | reverse complement strand
ACATTCCTTTTTTGCGTAAAAACAGAGCTTATAAATTAAACATTTACCTGATTGCTTACACTCTGAATATATTTGTCCAACTGTTTCTGATTTTTAATAACGATTACTTTCTCACCATATTGTGAAATCAAACCTTTATATCGGTCTTTTGCTTGTTTTGTTCTCCCCTCCCATAATATCCATTTAACAAACTCTAAATCAAACTTTTCTTTGCACCCTTTTGCCATATCGGGACGAGTTGTGTTTTTGTATCGGAGGTACCTACAATATGCACGATGTAAGCATAAAAAACGATTAAACAAGAGGAGAATTATAACGTCTGCTTCCGCCATACGGCGCTCATAAAACAACTTAGAGTAATTGCCGTCAATGATCCAAGAATTGTGTGTATCTAAAAAATCCTTTGTTATTCTCTTTTTCTCCTCTTTGTCACGAATCTTCCAATTGGGTAAAAAGTGCACAGTATCAAAATGTAGAATATCAGTTTGATATATTTTTGCAAGTTCGCGAGCTAGAGTAGATTTTCCTGAACCGCTATATCCAACAATTGCAATTTTCATTTTTAGCCCTCACTAAATTCTAATTTATTTGTCGGTTCATATTATATCACAGAATATTAAAACAGTAAATAAGACGGCAAAAAGAAAACCTCCGAAATAAATCGGAGGTTTTGAAATATCTTTGAAAACGGGTTATCTCTTGGAGAACTGGGGAGCGCGACGAGCAGCTTTGAGACCGTATTTCTTTCTTTCTTTCATTCTGGGGTCGCGTGTGAGAAGACCTGCTTTTTTGAGAGCGGGTTTGTATGTTTCGTCAGCTTTAACGAGAGCACGAGCAACACCGTGACGGATAGCGCCGGCCTGACCGGAGATACCGCCGCCCTGAGCTGTGCAAACGATGTCGAATTTGCCCATTGTTTCTGTAACAGCGAAAGGCTGGTTTACGATGAGCTTGAGTGTTTCAAGGCCGAAGTAATCGTCAACGTCACGGCCGTTGATTGTGATAGCGCCTGTGCCGGGGTATACGCGAACACGAGCAACAGATTTTTTTCTTCTACCTGTGCCGTAGAAGTAAGGTTTAGCACTTGTATATGTCATCTTGATTTAGTTCCTTTCTCAGTCAACAACAACAGGTGTGGGCTGCTGTGCCTGGTGATTGTGTTCGGCGCCTGCGTAAACTTTGAGGCGTGTGATGGATTTGTCGCCGATGTGGTTGTGGGGAAGCATGCCTTTAACAGCAAGTTCCATAGCGAGTTCGGGTCTTGTAGCCATAAGTGTTTTATAGTCTACGGATTTGAGACCGCCGATGTAACCGGAATGACGGCGATAGAATTTCTGATCAAGTTTCTTACCTGTGAGAACTGCTTTAGAAGCGTTGATGATGATTACATATTCGCCGCAGTCAACATGGGGTGTGAACTCGGGGCGGTTTTTACCTCTGAGAATGTTAGCGGCAGCAACAGCTACTTTGCCGAGGGGCATATCTGTAGCGTCGATCACATACCACTTGCGTTCTAGAGTTTCTGCTTTTGCCATGAAAGTGGACATTGTTTATTCCTCCGTATAATTTATCAATAGGAAAGCTCTTAAATTTCAGCATGACTTTCCTAATATTTGCAACGTTAGAGATTATATCACGCATTTTGCAACTTGTCAATACATTTTTAAATAAATTTTTGATTTTTTTAATTTACGTTTTTGAAACCTCTTGTTTTCTCTCGTTTTCTCTCGTTTTCTCGTTTATTTGAAGGTGCGGTACATAAAAATTTTTTCGTCAATTTTGAAAAGAGATTACTGTTATGGGCTAATTTAGAGTTTACGGTTGAAATTCGTTTGCATTTGGTGTATAATAGATTATGATTATGATATTTTTATTATGGAGAACTATATGCTTGATAAGCTTGCAGAAATGGAATCATAATTTGAAAAGGTCGAGCTTGAGCTTGCCTCGCCCGAGGCAGTGAACGACCAAGAAAAATTCCGCGATCTTATGCGCGAACACAAAAAGCTTTCGCCCATCGTGGAAAAATACCGTGAATATAAAAAATCCTGCGCGGAGCTTGAGGACGCGCAATTCCTCCTTGAAGAAGCGGACGACGCAGAAATGAAGAAAATGATAATCGAAGAGATATCTGCGCAGAAAGAGAAGCAGAAAACTCTTGCGGAGAAAATGCAGATATTGCTTTTGCCGCGCGACCCGAACGATGATAAAAACGTCATTATGGAAATACGCGCGGGCGCGGGCGGAGAAGAAGCGGCGCTTTTCGCTTCCACTCTTTACCGAATGTATTCCATGTATTCCGAGTCTATGGGTTGGAAGACCGAGCTTATGAGCGCGAACGAAACGGAGCTTGGCGGTTACCGCGAAATATCCTTTATGGTGACGGCGGAGGGCGCTTACTCCAAGCTCAAATTCGAGAGCGGCGTTCACCGCGTACAGCGCGTGCCCGAAACGGAAACGCAGGGCAGAATACACACGTCTACGGTGACAGTGGCGGTGCTTCCCGAGGTGGAGGATATCGAAATAGAGATACGCCCGGAGGATTTGCTCATCGAAACCTGCAAATCCAGCGGCGCGGGCGGTCAGCACGTCAACAAGACGGAATCCGCAATAAGGATACTTCATAAGCCGAGCGGACTTATTGTGGAGTGCCAGGAAGAGCGAAGTCAATTTAAAAACCGCGACAAGGCGATGAAGATGCTTCGCGCAAAGCTCTATGACATCGAAAAGACAAAACAGGACAATGCTATCGCTTCCGAGCGCAAAAGTCAGGTCGGAACTGGTGACAGAAGCCAAAAAATACGAACATACAACTTTCCGCAGAGCCGCGTGACAGACCACAGGATCGGTTTTACCACGCACAATTTCGACGGTTTCCTTAATGGCAGTATCGACGAAATGATATGTGCGCTTATCGCGGCAGATACGGCAGAAAAATTAAAGGGAAGTGCCGAGAATGGTAACTAAGATAATTAAGATAAATTTTGGGCGACCGCTTGAAGAGCAAATACGCGAGTGTGCCGATATGATAAAGAGCGGCGGGCTTGTTGCGTTCCCGACGGAAACGGTTTACGGTCTGGGCGGCAATGCGCTCGACGCAGACGCGGCAAAGAAGATATATGCCGCTAAGGGAAGACCGAGCGACAACCCGCTCATAATCCACATAGCTCGCCCCGAGGACGCGGAAGCATATTGCGTTACGAACGAAGCATATTATAAAATAGCGGAAGCTTTTATGCCCGGACCCATAACGGTCATCTTGCCAAAAAAGGAGATAATACCTTTTTCCGTGACGGGTGGACTTTCCACCGTTGCGGTGCGCTGCCCGGAGCATCCCGTTGCTCGCGCACTTATTTCCGAAGCGGGCGTGCCGATAGCCGCGCCGAGCGCGAATACATCAGGCAGACCCAGCCCTACCTCCGCCGAACACGTTATAGATGACCTCAATTTGAAAATAGACGCGATAATTGACGGTGGAGAGGCTGAGATTGGATTGGAATCCACAATAGTTATGCCGAGAGAGGGCGGCGTGACGGTGCTCCGCCCCGGTGGGATCACGGTTGAAATGCTCAAAGAAGTTTTCGACGACGTGAGCCTTGACGGCGGCATTACGAAGCGCATTGAAAGCGGAGCGGCTCCCCTTGCACCGGGAATGAAATATCGCCATTATGCGCCGCAGGCGACGGTCTTTCTTATAACCGACGCAGGCAACGCGGATTTTGACGGCAGAGTAAAAAAATTCCTTTCTGGAAAACTCGACCGCGAACCGAGAACGGGCGTTATCTGCTTCGACGAATACAAGGATGAGATCATCGGTAAGAATGTATTCTATTTCGGCAAAAAAGCAGACGATGACGAACACGCAAAACGTCTTTTCGATATTCTGCGCCGTTTCGACAAAACGGACGCACCCGAAATATACGCTACTGCTTCCGACCTGCGCGGAGTGGGGCTTGCTATATACAATAGAATGTTAAAAGCGTCCGGATTTAACATAATTGAAATTTAAATGAAGGTGTAAAGAATGATCATAGGACTTACAGGCGAATCGGGAGCGGGAAAAAGCACCGTTGCAAGGCTCTTTGATGTTTTCGGGTTTTACATAATAGACTGCGACGCGATATCCCGCACTTTGGACACGGATAGAGAATATATATCTGCCGTGGAAAAGTTTTTCGGAAGGGACACCGTGAGCTTTTGCGGCGCGCAGAAGCGCGTGAACCGCAGAGCCTTGGGCGAAAAGGTTTTCGGAAAGAACGCCGCGCCGAACGCCGTTAAAATGCTCAATTCAATAAGCCATCCTATTATAATAGGAAAGGTTCATGAGGAGATAGCGCGCGCGAAAGCGTGCGGGCGCACGGCTGTCATAGACGCACCGTTGCTTTTTGAGAGCGGACTTAATAAGATATGCGACGCGACGGTCGGAGTTATCGCGCCCGAAGAGGTGAGGGTCGCCAGACTTTGCGCTCGTGACGGTATTACCGCGGACATGGCGAAAAAACGATTTGCCGCACAGAAGGATGACGAGTTCCTGCGCTCAAACTGCAATCATATAATTGTTAACGACGGGGACAGCGAAACGCTCGCGGAGCGTGTTCGAACTGTTTTGAAATTTTTCGCGAAAGGAAGCAATACATGACGATAAAAAAACGTTCTTCATTCGCACTTGTCATAGAGATAATCGCTTTAATTCTTGTCTTTTTGATAGTTCTTGCTTGCGCAAGCGCGGATTCGATAAAAGAAGGCTTCGATAAATG
>JBGVFW010000054.1:0-3184 GCA_045121315.1 Eubacteriales bacterium | reverse complement strand
CCCAAGCCGAAGGAACCCATGAAACATCAGTATGATTACGACGCGGCTACGGCTATCGGCTTCCTGCGCTACTACGGTCTTGACAAAGACTTCAAGATGAATATTGAAGCAAACCACGCAACTCTCGCAGGTCACACGTTCCAGCACGACCTACGTATTTCTGCTATCAACGGTATGCTCGGCTCTATCGACGCAAACCAAGGCGACTACCTCCTCGGTTGGGATACGGATGAGTTTCCCTTCAATGTATATGAAACGACGATGTGTATGTACGAAGTCCTCAAAGCAGGCGGTCTTACGGGCGGCTTTAACTTCGACGCAAAGAACCGCCGTCCCAGTTATACTGTTGAAGATATGTTCTACGCCTATATCCTCGGTATGGACAGCTTCGCTCTCGGTCTTATAAAAGCTGCAGAGCTTATCGAAGACGGCAGAATCGATGAATTCGTTGCAGAACGCTATGCAAGCTACAAAACAGGCATCGGCGCGAAGATAAGAAGTGGAGAGACAACGCTTGAAGAACTCGCTTCCTATGCTGAAAATCTAGGCGCTCCAGAACTTCCGGGCAGCGGCAGGCAAGAATATCTCGAAAGTGTTGTAAACAACATAATGTTCGGTTGATAGAAACACAAAAAACAGGCTCTCGAAGCCTGTTTTTTGTGTTTCTCAAATCAGCATTTAAATTCGTATTTTCCGCAGAATTTCTCAAGGGAAACCACAGCGTCCGTGTGTCTTGCTTCCTCTGCTGCGAAACCGATGAGATGGTTTGCAACTGACGTGCGTATCTCCGCAACGGAGCATCCGTTGTACGTGCCGTTCAAATAATCGTAAAGATCTTGAACGATGCCAAGGTCGCCGCCGCCGTGCCCCCCTGCGATGGATTCTTCCGTTTCCTGTACGGAAATATGATGTCTTTTTTTGTCTTCAAATGTACGAACATAAATTTCAGTATCGGACATAAAAGCATAAAGTTCTCCCTTTGTGCCGAATATACGGATATATCTTCCACCGCCGTTGAACGCGTTTACGGTAAGACTGGCGGTCGCGCCGCCTTCGAATTCCATGTTTACTACCTGGTGATCGAGCACATCGTTGTTTGCGTGGAAAACGCAAAGACCGTAGTCAGTTTTTTTCAAATCTTCAATAAGTTCTTCGTCCGTGTAATCAGGATGCGTTGCGACGGCATTTCTAAATATCTGCTTCCAACCCTCCCAAACACGACCTTCCGGCTTTATATAAACAGTGTAGCAATTATAAGGACAAGTATCTTTTATCGGACAAGTACCATCCGCGCAACGAACTGGCGCACCATCAGGAGCATTTTTCTCTGTAAAGTATGTAAGGTCGCCAAAAGATGTTACTTTCTTGCAAGGTTTGCCTATGAGCCACTGAATTATATCGAGATCATGGCAGGATTTGGCAAGAAGCATAGGCGTTGTTTCCGCTTCGCAATGCCAGTTGCCGCGAACATAACTGTGAGAGAAATGAACGTCGCCGATAGCCTCCGTATGATTGATAGACATAACTTCGCCGATCATGCCGCTGTCAACTATGGATTTTACCTTTTTGAAGAAAGGTGTGTAGCGAAGGACGTGGCATACGAGCACAGAAACGCCTGCTTTTTCTGCCGCATTTGCGATATCCGCACACTGCTCTGACGTTGGAGCAACAGGTTTTTCGAGCAAGAGGTGATAGCCGAGCTCAATAGCTTTCATTGCGGGCTCGTAGTGCATATCGTCCATTGTTGCGATAACCGCGATATCTGCAAATTTAGGTCTGTTCAAGATTTCTTTCCAGTCGGAATAGCAATTTTCTTCGGAAATACCGTAGGATTCTTTAACAGAGTTGCGTTTGACATCAACAGGTTCGGCAACGCCGACAATCTTGTATTTATCGGGCATCTCATTCATAAAATCGCAGTAAGTTTTACCGCGTCCACCTGCACCTATCAAAATAACGGAAAATTGTTCCATAATTTTTTCTCCTGAACTTATATTTTATTTATTTTCAAAATTGTATTTTTCGAAAAATCTATCTACAGAAACAACAGTATCCGTGTGTCTTGCTTCTTCTGCCGCAAAGCCGATAAGGTGGTTCGCAACGGAAACTTGAATATCTGCAATGGAAAATCCCGTGTATGTGCCGCAAAGATAATCGTAAAGGTCGTTTACAATGCCTTCGTCACCGCCGCCATGTCCGCCTAGAATGGATTCTTCAGTTTCTCTTACAGGTATCTCTTTATTTACTCTTTCATCAAAAGTATACACTTCAATATTCTTACCGGACATATATGCGGTAAGCTCACCTTTAGTACCGAAAATGCGGATATATCTTCCGCCGGCGTTAAAACAGTTCATTGTGAAGCTTGCAGTAACACCGCCTTGAAATTCCATGTTTACTACCTGATGGTCAACAACGTCGTTATTTGCATGGAAAACACAAAGACCGTAGTCAGTCGTTGTAAGTGCCTGCCAAACCTCTTCGTCCGTAGGAGGATTATGGGTAGAAAATTTTCGTGTTGACGCTCCGCGGAACCACAGATTTTTCTTATCGTCATAATAAAGTTTAACCGCGTTATATGGGCAGGTTTCCGCTATGGGGCAACCGCCGTCCGAGCAGCGCTTGGGAGAACCTTCCGGGGCATTTTTCTCTGTAAAATATGTGAGATCGCCAAAGGAAGAAACTTTCTTGCATGGCTTGTCTATAAGCCACTGAATAATATCGATATCATGGCAGGATTTAGCCAAAAGCATGGGCGTCGTTTCTTTTTCGCTGTGCCAATTTCCTCTAATATAGCTGTGCGTCTGATGCTTATCCCCAACCGCTTCAACGTGAAGAACGGACATGATATCGCCGATAAGACCGCTTTTGAGAAGTGATTTTACCTTTTTAAAGAAAGGCGTATAACGAAGAACGTGGCACACGAGAACGTGAACGCCTTTGCGCTTTGCCGCATTTGCAATCTCCGTACATTCTTCGGGAGTTTGCGCTACGGGTTTTTCGAGCAAAAGATGATATCCGAGCTCAATAGCCTTCATAGCAGGTTCATAATGCATCTCGTCCATAGTTGAGATAACCGCAATGTCCGCCATCTTGGGCTGATTTAAAATATCCTCCCATGAATTGAAGCAAGCCTCATCGGAAAGTCCGAACTGCTCTTTTATGTTTCGTCTTCTCAACTCAA
>JBGVFW010000053.1:0-2770 GCA_045121315.1 Eubacteriales bacterium | reverse complement strand
ATTTTATCAAGATGCAGCAAAGCGCTGAGATCGTGATGCCCAAGGCTTCTACACTTGGCATTTATAATCCTTGGAACGGATCCGGTTCCGTCCTTGAAATTGAGCTTGAAAAAGATTTTGTTTTCTCGACTGATATGGTTAGAAATATGCAGATCGAGGGCGTTAAGCCGGATTACGAGTATACAGTAGATTATTCATTCGGTCTGGTTGGGACTTGTTGGAAAGAGCCGGTTTCTGTGAAAGTACCTGAGCAAAAAAAGTCTCTTGATGACGTTATTCGTTCTTGTGAAAAAATGAGCAAGAGGGAAAACGATAATATTCAAACCAACAATAAAGAACAAAATAAAGGTGAAAAATCAGATCGATAAAGAAAGTCAGAAAGGAGTGGTTATATGAAGTTTTCTAACATATCAGATTATCTTGAAGTATTTGATTTAAATCAAACACAGATTGATTTATTGACTATTGAAAATCGCAGATTCATGTACCACTCCGATGGTATCTTGATTCTGGGAGCTGAAGATACGACAAAATCTTCTCGCGGAATTCTTAAATCACACGCGGAGGAATACGGAGAAGCCGAGGAGTTTTTTGATCAAAAACTCCCGCCTTATGACGAGTTCGTGCGTGGGTGGATCGGTGTTGGGAAGCACTATCCGCACGGTATCATTCATTTTGCACCACATATACCATCGATGTGTGGCTCCTGTTTTAATGTTGCTTTTGATTTTGTCGAAAAGGCAACGCAAAATGGATTTGATAAAAATAGCGTACTTCGTGGGTTTGGCGAGGTTTGGGAGCGTCCCGTATTCGATGTGCTTAGAGAAAGTGTGCTTTTGCCGAAGAACAAGTTAAGTAGAAAGGATGTAAAGATGAGCAAGCTTGGTAAGTTGTTGGAAAGAGCCTTTGAGAATAAAGGCCGAAAGAATCGTTACTCCGAAGGCGAGTGGAGCATCGGATTTAATGAGCGTACTTGGGATACGCATTTCCAACTTTATTATAAAAACATTCCCATAATGGAGGGTAATACTCTGGATAAGGAGCTGAAAATTACAAATTCTTCTGAATATCCTGTTGAAAAATTGATCCCCGATGTTGAGAAAGCTTTGCCCGAATATCATTTTAATATCCAGGTGGCTATTACGATTCCGGTCGATTTCAATGATTATTGGACGCGTGAAGTAGAAAATGCTGATTATATCGGAATAAAGGAAGAAGTTCGTTTTGATTACGTAAGCGACGGTTACGGTTACGACGTTGCGATGTTTTCTGTTTCTTCAATGGCAGATATTAAGAATATTGTGATTACGGATGAAGAAAATATACGTTACAACATCGATGATTTAGAAATAGGTGTAGGTTCAAATAGTGAGGTTGAAGTTTATCCTTCTGTATACACGCCTGTGCGAGAAATACAATCCACCGGACGAGCACTGCCACTGAATGAAAAAATTCGCGAAGCAGAAAAGATAGCTGAAGAGAGACAGGATTCCTTGGGAAATTCGATGATCGAAAAAGGAAAGAGTTATATTTCTCGGAATGATTAAAGGAAGTGGCGACTTAAATGAATAAACAAGAGAAAATCAGGTATCGAACAGAGGCATTCTCGGGACAGCAATACAGAGATGCTGCTGAGGTAATGGCTTTTGAAACATTTGAAATGGGCAATGTTGATATTCTTGAAACATTGTTAAACGGTATTTTGAAAGATTCTAAGGAAATATCCCGGCAATGTGCGGATTTTATTGACGAGTTTGACAGAAACGGCTTTATCGATGATTTTTCATCCAAAGACGGTGTTGAATTTTACAGACAGGTATTGTCGGAGATCAAGAAAGTTACGGGATATGACGTCAAATACGCGCTTTGGCTTGCGGACTTAGATACAGTCAAAAATTTCTATGGGAAAGATATGGTTTCTCAAGAGGACTATGATGCTTACGAGGTGGGCCCGGTGGTATTATCAGAGCTTGGGTACGACGGGACTTTGTACGGATATACTCATTTGCCGGAGCCTGTTTCTCTTGAAGGTTATAAGGAGGAAGAAAGAATGAATTATTGGTCTGAGATTCGAAACGATTATTTTGAAGCTTATACATCGCCCAAGGATGGCGAAGCGCTGGCGAGCATTTCCATTGATGCATGGACTTCTGAGAACGATAATGAGTCAGGGAATGTTATTGCGCGTGTGCTGTTATCCCAACGCGGGGATGTGTTAGTGGATTATCACGACCCGTTGGCGAGAAGGGATCAGATGGCACAAAACGCCATAAGTGAAGCGATGGCGCGCCTTCATGATTATTTTCAGGAATATTCGCGGTCGCACATAGCCGACAAACAAGAGGAATACAAGTCCCCTCTTGATTTGTTTATCGAGGGCGAAGTGCCGTACCGGATGGAAGAAATATATGGTATTCCATTAACAAAGGATATGGAAAAAGCTTTGATTCATTATGTACAGGATAACACCGATATAATGTTTGATTATGATGGCTTTGATGAAAAGTTATCACAAAAGCACGAGGAATTGCTTCGCGAAAACTTTCAATCTTATGATGGTGTTATTGAGCATTTATATGAAATATTGAACAAAAGAGAAGACGGTGAATATGCTCGAAAGCCGGAAGAGTTTTCTCCAATTTTTGAGAGCACGAATTATTTTGGTATTTATTTTTACAATGGCGATAATGAGTATTATTTAGTTTCTAAGAATTCAGGTGCTTACGATCTGGTTTTAGATGACAGCTTTGAACACATCGGAAAGAATTAT
>JBGVFW010000052.1:0-13393 GCA_045121315.1 Eubacteriales bacterium | reverse complement strand
GTTGTCATTGAAAACATCAACAGTATATGTAACTGTCTGGGGAGCCGCTTCCCAAGTCGTAGTGGGAATTGTAATTTCTGCCAAGTCCTTGTCGTTTCCATCACTGTCAGCGGTTATAGTTACTATGTTTGTGTCAGAAGGATCGCTGAAGTAAACATTTGCATTAAATGTTTCGGGAATTTTAGGACCATCGGGACCAATGGCACCTTTGTTATCTGCTGAAACAGTACCGTTGAGATACAATGTGTCCGTCAACGCAGCGTAACCAACTGCTAAACACAATACAGCGCAGAGCAAGAATGCAACTATGGCTGTTCTTCTTTTCTTCATGTTCTTATCCTCCTTTCTCCAAGATTTTATAGAAACCGACACCGCCAGAATATGTAATGTCGGAAACTAACGTGGAAATAATAATTACATATGGGCGCTTCACGAATGTGTAAGAAAACGCAACAAATCCCATAATTTGTAAACTATATATCATATAGTAACAAACTATGGGATTTTAAAAAATGCAAAACTTTTTAAAAGAAAAAGCTGATAAATTACGTATTTTAAAATAAAAATAGGAAATATGTCAAATAGTAACAAACTATATGATATATATCAAAAACACGTTTTATCAACTTTAACAAAAGCAAACTTATAAAATTATGTTCGCTATACAATGCTTTAAAACTGTATAGTATTTATAGGAGTATGATATCGTATATTTATCCATTTGTCAATAGTTTTTTTACAAAAAATTTCAAAAAAAGCAATGATTTTTCAACAGCGTTAGATGTTTACATATCAACATTTTATTTTAGCTATTTAACATCATTTTTTGCAGTTAAAATGCTTGACTAAGATTGTAAAATAAGAATTAAGGCGATATGTCGAAATTCAACTTAGCAAAGGAGAAAATATGTCTAAAACAGGTGAAAACATTAACAAAAGGAAGGACGGAAGATGGGAGGCGAGATATGTTAAAGGCAAAAACGAAAACGGAAAAACGATTTTCGGATATGTTTACGGCAAAACCTATGACGAAGCAATGCAGAAAAAAATTTTGGCAATGCAAAACATGGTATACACGCAGGAAGATAAAAAACTTCTTTTTGCGGAGGCGCTTGATGCTTTTATGGACAAAAAGAAAAACAGCGTAAAAGCATCCACATATTCTCATTATTGTGACGTTATCGAAAAGCACATACGACCCGTACTCGGCAAACTTCCAATACAGAGCATAACAGGGCAAACGATAGAGCGTTTTGCCGACCAAAAGCTGAAAAACGGGAGGATTGACGGCAACGGAGGGCTTGCCGCAAAAAATGTTCGCGATATGCTTTCGATTATAAAAATGGCACTTGATATCGCTCAAAGTAACAATATCATTCAAAACAAAGTGTCTTTTTCGCGCCCGCGTTTAAATCATCGTAAGATAGAAATACTCTCGTCTGACGAGCAGGCAATAATACTTGCGCAGAGCACCTCATATGATCCTCGCAAATTTGGATATTATCTTTGCTTGCAAACGGGGCTTCGCATAGGGGAAATATGCGCGTTAAAATGGAGCGATATTGATTTTGAAAACGAGGTGATAAACGTTCAAAGAACCGTTCTACGCATTTCGGACACAGCGGACAATATAATAAAAGGAAGAACAAAGCTCATTTTCGACTCTCCGAAAACGAGAAGCAGCGAAAGAATTATTCCCATCCCACATTCATTGGCAGAACAGCTCTCCCGCTTGCGCGGTTCAGCAGAAGAAGATCTTTTTGTTCTTACTGGAAGCAAGCATTGTCTTGAACCGCGAACTTACAGTTATTCTTACAAGCATTTTCTCAAAGAAAACAACATTCATGATTACAGCTTTCACGCTTTGCGTCATACATTTGCCACACGATGCATAGAGAAAGGCTTTGACGCAAAATCTCTTTCGGAAATTCTCGGGCACTCGAACGTAAAGATCACTTTGGAGCGTTACGTTCACCCATCGCTTGCACTCAAACGCGAGCATATGCAAAAATTGACGGAAAATTTTTAGCCGTCAAAAACATTGTCCGCTCCACTAAAAATAGTGATTCGTACAATGTTTTTAGTTCGTTTTCATATAGTTTGTTACTATTGGATAAGATATATACAGAATATAATTTAAGTTTCGCATAAAATACGTAAAAACAAAGAAGGAGGATACAGATATGAAAATATCTTCATATTCTAACCGTATCGGCGGTTTTGCCTCGGTAAACACGGGCGTTATCAACGACTGTTACAGCGACGCTAAGGTTAAATATGACAGCAATGCCGCGGGCTTTGTTTTTGAAAACACGGGAATGATCAGTAATTCCGTTGCGCAGAAGAAAACCGTTGGCAAAGAGAATATCGGCGGCTTCTGCTACCGTAACAGAGGCATCATTATGGAAAGCGGTTGGTTGCGCGAGGGTGGCAAGGAGAAAAAGTACCACAAAAAATATTCCGATCTTGACCTCGTTATCGACTACGAAAAAATCACAGAGCTGACCAAAAAGCTAGGCTTGGGCGTTCGTTGGAAAAAGATAGAGGATGGCGATAGCCGCCTTGAATTTTCCGAGGAACGCAATGGCAACGCTCTTGCCACAGAGGGCAAAGAACTCGTGGAGATATCTTCTGCGGACGAGCTTTTTAAGATAACGCAGAATATTGCAAACGGCGACGCGTATGCGGCGGCGTGTTGCTATAAGCTGACAAAGGATATCAACCTAAAAGGAAAAAAATGGCTTCCAATCGGCATCTCGGAAACTATGGCGTTCTCCGGAGTGTTCGACGGCAATGGCTTTAAGATATACAATTTCAAAATAGACGCGAAAGGGCTAAATTACGCGGGGTTCTTTGGCTACGTTAAAGAAGCAAAGATCATGAACCTTACGCTTGACTGCGTTGTGAAATGCGCGGGCGGCAATACCATCGGTGGTATGTGCGGCACGAACAACCGCGGCGAATTTTCAAACTGCCGCGTGCTTGCCAAGATCAGCGCGGAGAAATGCTGCGGCGGCTTTGTCGGCAACAATATGGGTACTATCGAAAAATGCTGCTTTATCGGCAAGATAACTCCCGTAGTTCCGCTTCTTCTTTGGCTTTTGCCTTTGCTCGGCGGTATATTTTTATTGCTGATAATAGGTGTGATAATCCTTATCATAAACCTAAACAAATCTCCATATAATCCTACTATAATCGACCCGAACGGCAAGCCTATAGTGGACAATTCCCCTGTTACACCTCCGCCTGCGGGCTCCAGCCGTATCAGCTTTGAGTGTAATCAGGAAGTTTACGTTGATGAAACAACTCAGGTTGGTATCATCCAGTACGTAAACCCCAAGCGAAGCACACAGGATGTTATCATAAGCATAAAGATATCCGATGCAGAGCTTGTTCGCACGCTCGGAAAAACGTGCAGAACCGCAGAAGAACAGGCGGCACTCGAAGCTTCCGGAAATTATAACCCCGAAACGACCTTCCAAGTGCTTTACCGTTCCGGCAGACTTAAAATAGGCTATATGCTTGAGCTTTGCCAATTCGATGCTCTTCCCGACGGAACAAAGCTTCCTGTAGGGGATTACGAAATGCTTGTTGGTATCGAGGCTTATGACCCAGAAACTAACGAAAAGGCTGTGGTAAACGCACAGGCACCTATATCCGTTCACATAATTGAATCCAAAGCGAACTGATCTTTAAAAAATAACGCGAAAGGAGGAAATGCATAGTGAACAAAAAAAACAGAGCGTTATCGCTCTTACTGGTATTTGCTATGGCGTTGCTGCTTATTCCTTCTTTTGGAATAACTGCTTCAGCGGCTCATACCATAGATAGCGGTGTAGTTGTCATTGACGAAGCTTTCGTTGAGACATACGGCACCGAATACATTATAGAAAATGGTGTATTTTCCGTTACCGTTATCGGTGACGTGGATGTTTCCATCATTTTCAACAATGTTCAAATAGACCGAAGCAACGATGAGACCGGCACGAACATTGCGGGTATATACGCCGCAGGTCAAAGACTTAATTGGACACGTGACAATACCTCGTATTACGTTCCCACCTGCCCCTTCCTTATCACGGGCGGTGCGAGCGTAACGGCGCGTTTCGACGGCAATTGTACATTTAAAGCGGGATCTAACGTATGGTACGCAACAAACAATAACAATTTACAGCGTGCTAGAAGAGATTACTATTGCGGATATGCGGGAATACAGGTCGACAGCGGCGCTTCTCTTACGATAAGCAGTGCGCAAAACCTTTCTGCATACGGTGCATATCAGATGGCTTCGACCGATGAGAATTATGTAAACGATGTCCTGGACGGCGTAACGGTAAAGGATGTAGACGGTAATGTTATAACCGTGGGCGATGGTGTATTCGATATTCAGGATATCATCGCATATAACTCCAAACCGTTTAAAAGCCCTCGCGTTTATAATGGCTATAATTATACCTATACTTATCTTACAGGAGAAAATGGTTACGGCGCACCCGAATATTCAAACGCAAGTACTCATTGCGGCGGTGCGGGTATCGGCGGCGGCACGACGTATAATGCCACAACTTCGTCAGGAACAGACTATACCGCAGGTACTCCCGGTACTATAATTATAAACACGGGAAATATAACTGCTATCGGCGGTCATACCGCGGCAGGTATCGGCGGCGGTCTTAACGGTGCGGCGACTTCTTCTAAAATAGAGATCAACGGCGGTAACATAACCGCTGTTGCGGGACGTTGGGCTGCTGCAATTGGCGACGGCGACTCTATTTCCGGCGGTACATCAACCAAATTTGACGTAAGTAATAATAATTCATACGAAATTATTATTAACGGAGGTACTGTAAACGCTTACGGCGGTCTTTCCGCTTCTGCGATAGGTACTACCGACGAAATTACAAACAAGGGTAATACGGAAGATTCCGCGCTTTCCATTACCATCACGGGCGGCACGATAACGGCGCAATCCGGTGAATCTTATGATGGTAAAGAATCATATACAGCGGCTATCGGTGCCGGTAACGGTACTGATATGCTGGATAACCACATAACTATCTATAGCGCAGCTAAGATAGTTTCATCCAGCTTCTCTCAATATTCGATTTCAAACTATGGTACTAAAAAAGACATTCCTTCCGTTAACATTGACCCGGAAGGCTATGTATACCTTGTTCGATTCAATAGTATCGCAGACGAGCGTACATTCAAAATATACGCTATACACAAAAACGCAAACGGACATTTCATGTATGTTCCGACAGTGGCTTCTGATATGGCCGATGGCACTGTCAACAACGCAATTAACTCATATTACTATGCGTATGATCCCGGTCACGTTTCCTCGGACGGTACGCGAATCGGCGATTTCTACCTTGTGGATAAGGACGGAGCAAATGTTATTCCTTCCGATTATGCGGATAAACCGGACGATTACCGTTACGATGAAGATACGAAACGTTATTATCCCACAACGATACCCGCTGTTTCGGCGTATTACGACACGGAAACGATAATAGAAGAGATAACCGTTCCCGGCAATTACAAAGCCGTGGCGATAACTCTTCCCAACCCTAACGAATACGGCGGTTCATATGTACTTGAAGTTCCGCAAGCAAGCGGCAACCCCATTTATGTCCTTATGCAAAAGGACCATCCCGGCGTTACTTCCGGCGAGGTAGAAAACGCCTCTCAAACTCATTACTCTGCGGGCAGTAACCCTCCCTCGGAGGCGAACAGCACCCCCAACATAACGATAGACGGCACGGCAAGACCTTTTACGGATCTTGATGTCGGCATTTATGAGGGCGGCGCGGAACAGCCCACGCTCATCCCCGAATTTACGGATACCGTGTATGGCTACACATTCTACGTTCCGCACGGAACGGAACGCTTCTGGCTTAAATTTTCCTTTGATTCATCATATACGGACGAATATGGCAACGCCGTTTCTGCAAAGCTGATACTGCTTACGCTTGACGGTGCAGACCAAGGCTTTGATCCGAACGCCTCGTCCGTATCGCTTTCCGACCTCAACATCGGAAGCGACGGAAAGGCAAACGTGTGGATAAAGAAAACGGACACCACCATAGCAAGCGGAAGCACAAAGACCGTTTCTTATAAAGTGACTATAGTTGTAAAGGATAAATATGCTTTCCTTCTCAACGTGGATGCACTTGATAAAATTTACGACGGTAACCCCGTTGAACCCTCGTTCACAGCATTGTTGGAGGGTGCGGGATATTCTACCACCGTTGAAAAGGGAGCTCTTACAACAACTTATTCTCCAAAAGATACCGATTCGGATGGCGCACGGGGCAGCCTTTCCTTAAGTTACTGGTATACCAGTTATACTGTTTATTATACAATAAGCAATGTATCTATTGACGAAAATGGAACTGTTACGTATACGGTAACGTTTACTTGCAATAATTCTTATACGCAGGATTATACGTTTACCGTTGATAAAGACGGAAACGTAAGATTTACAAGCGGCATCGTTATCTTGGGCGATTTCGGCAACAATTACCGAGTTCAGATAACAAATACGGGAAGCGCTATAAGGCTACAGCTTCAGCAATATCAGTGGAGCTGGGGAGAAAACTGGAACGATTCGGGCGACCCACAAACGCTTAACCTGACTGCTTCGGTAACGCACAGCCTTATTGATTCCACGGACCTTTCGGGTGCGGAGCAAGCGCTCAAGGACAGGATACAGGCAAACGGAACGACCCTTGAAAGCACCACGGTTTATGGATATGAGGAGGGCGGTAAGGCGGTTTACAGCGTGACCCTCGGCTCAATTTCCGATACATACAATGCAACATATACCTCCACGGGAAACGCGATGGTTACCGTTTCTTACAGCCAAGGAACGAACCTTACCTCCAAAATGACACAGGAGGAAAAGGATGCTATTACATATACCTTCTACGAAGACTCTGACGGCGACGGCGTTTATGAGACCTCTCTCGGTACGCAAGCTCCCAAGAATGCAGGCAGATACATCGTTATGGCTTTTCTTGAAGCAAGCAAATACGAGGCAGAGGGAAGCGCAAACTTTGTTATCTCCAAAAAAGAGATAAATTTGATTGCTATTGCCAACTGGCTCAAATACGTTACGACGAGCGAGCTCGTAAGCTACGACGGCGTTATCGCCGAGCCGGGAGATATATACTTTGAAGGTGTTATAAGCGGCGAAACAGTTGCTCTTCAGGCAGGCGCTTCGTTTGGCTATGTTGATACGGGAAATCCGGGATACGCAGACGACGTAAACTACAACGACCAAAAGATAAAGATAACAAACACCGTTCTGAACTCTGCTTCGCAGGTCAACTATACGCTTACGGGTGTTGTTGACGGCGTTTGTTACGTTCCCGGTCAGATAGCTTATTCCTCAAGCGGAACGTTGTTCCGTAAGGAAGGCTCTAACACATCTCTTTGGAGAAAGTTCTATCCCGTTGAAGAAACGGATTATCTCACCTGGATAACAAGCGACGGCGCATTTACGGATAGCCGAGTGGACTACCACTCTCCCGTGCCGAACGGCGCGAACGATGGTAACAAATTCGGCGGCGGTACGGTGGGTATCCATCGTGAATATGTAAAACTTCGTACTACCGGTGATACAAGCGAAAGATACTCCATTGATATTGAGTTCGGCGCTATGCAGTACCAGTACACGAAAAGGGTCTGGAACGTAAACACCGGCGAATATGAAGGTGTTGAAGGCGAGTCCAAATGGACCGGCAACAACGGCACAAATAATGCAGTAACGGTTACAAACCGTTCCAACTCCCAAATATATTATAAAGTTGAATTTAAAATAGACTTTATGTATGCGGCTATCACCGAAGGTGCGGACTCCGGCATACGTGCGGCATTGTTCGATACAAATGACGCGCTTGTCGCGGGAAAGCTAGACGGTGAAAAAATAACGAGCACAAGCGGTGAAAGCAAAGCTCAAACTCTTCTTTCTGCAGAGCCGTCAGACCCGACAAAGGTCGGCGAAGCTCAATCGCAAACATTCTTGCTCGTTCTTTCCGGTGTACCTTCCTCTATAACAGAGGGAAACACCTTGACCTACACTAATGTAGGTTCTGTTACGGTAGAGATAATAGAGCTTACACCGTAAAAATTATCACAAATTCTAAAAGAAAGGCAGATGATGGAATGAAGCGAATATTTTCTTTAATATTGGCGCTTTGCTTTTTAATATTCGGCAGCATTTCGGCATCTGCCGCAAATGTAGCAAACAATGCAACGATATACCCCAATGGAGCATCAAGCTCCTCGGGTGTCGGCGTTGCGGTAATATCCACTGTAAGTAAGTATGCAATTGATATAACATTCAGCCAGACGGAGTTCACGCTCAATTCTCTTGTATGGGACGTAAACAAACTTGAATACGTTTCCACTCAGGACCAGAGCTTTGAAGCAACTCCCATAAACGTAACGGTTACAAACTATTCCGACAAGCCTATCTTGGCTTGGGGAAGTGCCACCCCCAACACGGCTGTGGAGATACACTCCACATACACGGTGGATAACAAGCTTACCATCTCCGGCGTTGTTCCCGATGATATTCCTAACAATACAAACGGCGTAAACGGGAAAATGGCTTATTACATCAAAATTCCTGCCGGCTGGACCCCGCCGAACTTATCCGGCGATATTGTGATAGGAACGATATCAGTTTACTTGTCAAAAGCATAACCTCTTCCGTCAACCTACGGTTGCCACCTTTAAGTGCGAACATATCTATACCCCTTTAGAGCAATTTCAAGGTTTAGATTATTGTTAAATGCTCACTTGGTTCGCAGGGCAAGTCCCCAGAGGGGAAGGCAAAAGGCTTCCCCTTTGGGGAAGCTCCCGACGAAAGTCGGGTGAAGAGGCGCCAAACACAGTTTATACGAAAACGGCAAAACCGTTTTCTTATAATACAACAAAAACAAAAAAACAAATAAAAATTTTAAATGGAGGAAAAAAATGAAAAAACTTATTTCTATTATTCTTTCTCTCGCACTCGTTGCTTGCATGTTCGCAATGAACGTTGGCGCGGAGCTTGTTGTTGGTGATAACGATAGCGATAAGGCTCTTAGTGCCGGTGATGGTGCTACAGATATTCCTGCAAATTCTAGTCTTTCTTCTAATGTCACACTTAATCTTGGAACTGTAAATCATAGATATGCAGTTGACATTACATTCCAAACCATGACGCTCAATGTTGGCGATGTTACATGGAATGTAAATACAGCAAAATATGAATTGACAGATACTGAGCAAACAAAAACTTGGACTATTACTGTTGATAACTATTCGGATATGGGTGTAACAGCTACAGTTACAAAAGAAGACGTAAATGTAAGAGATGAAATGAGCGTTACATTGGACAAAACCACTTTACCTTTAAATGCAGTAACAGTTGGCGGTCCTAAAACAACTGGTGATGTGACCGTTACGGCTGATAGCAATGATTGGAATAAAACTATTAATGCATATATAAAAGCTGGCGAACTCACCAATGTAACAATTGCAAAAATTTTGGTAACAATCACAAAAACTAATCCCTAATCTCCCATTATAAATTTCAAAAACAAAATTTTATCAGGAGGTAATACTATGAAAAAACTTATTTCCATTCTCGTTGCTGTGATGATGATCGTTTCTCTCTTCGCTGTTCCCGCATTTGCTGCCGATAAGACAATTATCGATGCGGATTCAAGCAACGATACTTATGAAGGCGCGGAACAGAACGCTTTCGGCGGTAGCACATTCGCGGAAGTTCAGATCCAGATCAATGGTGGCGTTAACCACAGATATGCTGTTGATATCACGTTCGATGCGCAGATATTCACGCTTAGCACGGGTGCTACTTGGCATCCCGAAAGACACGAATACATCCACGACCTTCCTGTTACTTGGAGCGGCACAGGTACTGTTACTGTAGAAAACCACTCCGATATGCCTATTACATATGAAGCAACGGCAGCGGTTACTACAGACGAATACGGTCCCCTCTCCATCGTATTCAACGGTGCAGCTACATACGCTCCCATTGATGCAACTGAAATTGCAGGATGTGCGGTTGGCGGCGTTGCTCCCTCCGCTACATTTACATACGGCGTTGTAGGTACTCCTATCGTTGCAGAACTCACAGCTAAAAAGCTCGGTACTGTAACAGTAACGGTTGATGCTGTTGACTAATGAATTTTACAAATTATGTCGTGCGGGGAACCCCGCATGACATAGATTGTTGAGATGATTTTCAACAACCTCTGCCATGCGGGGTATTCGCAGACAACCTACTAAAATACGCAGAAAGGAGAAGACTTTATGAGGACGATTTTCGCAAAACGTTTTTTTTGCAAGATACTTGCTGTTTTTTTGTCGGTTTGCGTGATGATATTTTCAGCGAATCTTCTCATTTTTGCGGGGTGGGAACACGGTGCGTCGAACGACGTGCTTATTCAGATCCTCGGCGATGGCGATGGCAAGGGCGGTTACCGCTATTCTGTTGATATTATTTATTACAGCATGACTTTTTCTTTTGATGTGCGTTCTTATGAAACAAATGTTGTCACGGGCGAAACTTACATCGCAAGCGGCGTTTGGCATATGGATGAAAACGAACTCTCTGATGTAGAGCTTTACGTGGAAAACCACGCGGACACGCCTATCCGCGTTACAGCTTTTGTAGATCAGGCGGATTTTGACAAGTGCAAGACGAACGTTTTGCGCGAAGGCTTGCAGAGCGAGTATCTGCCTGCGTGCGAACTTACAAGCGGCGGCGTTGTTGTCAGCCGCGGCACAATGACACTTGAGCTTGAAAATGTCCCCCATGTGGATTTTTTCAAGGGTGAAAAACAATTTTACGTTACCGTTTACGTTGTTCCCACAAGCGGAGAAACAACTTCGGGCCGCTATTTTAATTCTAAATTCAAATGATGAAAATTCTTGCGCAAATGCATCCGCGCAAGAATTTAAAGGATGAACCTAAAAACGATGGAAAGAGGTGTTGCACAAATGAATAGAATATTTAATAAGGCAAGATCTCTTTGCGCCGTTTTGCTCTCGGGCGCTCTCGCTTTTTCCGGCGCTGCGAGGGTTCACGCAGAGGAAACCACCGCAACGACCGCGGCGGTCACCGCACAAACCACCGTAGCTGCAACAACTGCGGCACTTATCGAAACCACGTCTACTGTTGCCACTGCTGCAACCACAAGTGAAGCCGCGTTAATAACGACGGCAACAACTGTTCCTGCGACCACAACTAACGCAACCGCTACAACCACACAAAGTGTTTTGGCGACAACCACGGCGGCGGTTATCGTTCCTCCCGTCCAAACCTTGGCAGGCTCTGAAAGCTATGTTTATAACGTAACGATAACTTTTGGCTCTTTTGATTTCTACTATGACTACGGCACGTGGGATTCTCAAAACCTTAAATACTCGGCAAACCAATCCAGCACGAACCCTGCCGCAGGTACGGTTAATACCTTCCCGGGTTGGTACGGATTTGACGGCACGGCGAATAAAATAAGCGTTGAAAATTCTTCTACCGCCGGCGGAGTGCAGGTGACCGTGCAATATGCGGATAAACCGCTTGCGGGTGACACCACGGACAATATAGCGTTTCCGCTTCGGCTCGGCTCCGTTACGATGTCCTGTTATGACAATGCGGCTCTTACAATGCCTGCTTCGGGTGCGTTCGAAAACGGTTGCAGTTTCCCTGTAGCAGGGCTTGATGCCGCCCCGCAACCCACGATAAAGGATATTTACGTTTCGTTCAGCGGTAAACCGTTGAATACGGACGGAACAAATTTTGTAAGCGCGCAGACAAAGAGAATCGGCTATATCACGCTGACGGTATCTCTGCCCGATGCGGTTCAATGAGGATAAAATGAAAAAACAGACTTTATGTTATACTTCAATAAAAAGAATAGTGCTCTTTTCGCTCATAGCGGCGCTCGTTATCGCCGCAGCTGTGGCGGCATTCGTTATGCTCGTTTCCATAGAGCCTGCGTTTTTTGATGAAAACGCTGTTGTCGGCTCTCCCACCGAGATTTTGCCCGATGGCGCAACGTACAAACTCTTTCAAGCGGAGGGAATTTGCGATGCGGCGCTTTGTGAGCTGCCCAAGGTAACGGACGGAAAAGACGTTCACCTTTACCTTACCAGCCCCGAAACAAACAGCGTTTACATCCGTGCGGAAATATACACTGTGGCATTTGTGCGCGATGCGAGCGGCAACGTGACGGATTATTACCACGATGAGCTTTTGGGCAGAACAAACTTTATCCGCCCCGGCGAATACGTGGAAACGCTTACTCTTGATGATAAGCTGGGGGAAGATGAAACCTACGCTATGATAAAGATAGCTACCTACAACATTGATGACGGAACAAGCAACGGAACTTTCTTTGTGAATACGATACTTTATAAATGAAAAAATCGGCGTGAGCCGATTTTTTCATTTATTATTTTGCATCGCTTCTTTGCGGTATTTTCCCGGGGAGATGCCCGTTATGCGTTTGAATTGGCGCGAAAAATGGCATACGTCGTAATAGCGAAGCTCTTCTGCTATCTCCTCCAGCGAAAGCGAGGAGGAGCAGAGCAGGAATTTTGCTTTGTTCACACGCGCATTTGCAACGTAATCGGAGTAGGAAATCCCAACGTCGCGCGCAAAAAGCCTGCCAAGGTAATCCGCAGAATAAGAGAACTGCGCTGAAAAATAGGAAAGCGAGGGCGCGCTTTCGGGAGAAGTGTTGACTCTGTCGCACATTTTTTGAACCATTTCGGTTTTGTTTTCACCTTGTTCGCCGTCGCGCATAACGGGAAAGAGGGAGAAGTATTCCGCAAGAGCTGCACGAAAGACCGTTACGGCAAGTGCTTTTTGGGCGGCATTGTACAAGCGGACAACGCGGCGCAAAAGACCGCAAAAATACACAAGGTCGCTTACCGCGCGGTATATCAAGGGGAAAGCACCGTCGCAATACGGCGCAAGCGCCCCCTGCGGCGCGGAAAAATGAACGTTCATTATCGTGAACGGATGGTCAATATCATGCTCGCCGATGTAATGCGTGTTCGGCAGGAGCAAAAGGCAAGCTCCCTTGGTTACTTCGAACGTTTTTTCCCCCGCGATTATGCGCCCCTTTCCTTGCGCAACTAGCCAAAGATCGAAATCGTAAAAGCCATTTTTGCCCGTGTCCCAATGCCAGCTCCTGCTGCATTCCGTAATGCCGCAGGAATTTATCTTTATGCTATTTAAAAAATCTAAAGTATTCATACCGTAATCGTACAATAATTGTACGGTTTTGTCAATGGAATTTTTACGTTTTTTATGTTTTAATAAAAATATAAACGCAATGCGTATAAAGGAGTTTATTTATGG
>JBGVFW010000051.1:0-2425 GCA_045121315.1 Eubacteriales bacterium | reverse complement strand
TCCGCTTCGTCGGCAAGCGGCATAAACGAACAAAGAGCACAAATAATAAGAACAAGACTTGTAAAAACTGTTAAACCCTTCATGGTAAAATCTCCTTTAAGACACGCTTCGGCGTGTTTTTTATTTTAAAATTGCTGAAATTCTTGCAAGTTTGAGCAGGTGTCGGCGCTGCCGACCGGTTATGACTCTATTATGGCGCACTTTTCCACTCTTTATACGCAGCAAATGAAAAAAGAGGAAAAATTTTCCTCTATCTTTTTCTATCCTAGTTATATAATAATTCATGAATAAGCGGAGCGGTAAAAGGCTACAATATCCATAAAATCAGGCAAAAATTTTGCCAAAGAAAGGATATATAAAATGAAAAAGCTATTTATTTCTGCAATTCTCTGCTCCGCGCTTCTCTGTTTTTCCATCACATCAAGCGCCGCGCTTCTCTCCCCTGGTCTTTCCGTGATACAGCAAAGCGTGACCATGGAAAAGAGCGGCGTGGCGAAAAACACGGTCACGTTTTCCGCGGAAGATTTTGAAAGCGCGATTGGCGTGAACAATATCGGTGCCGTGAAGATCACTTCTCTGCCCGATGCAAGCGCAGGCACGCTCAAGATCGGAACCGAGGAGGTCGCCGTAGGCGAGATTATCGAAAGAAATTATCTCTGTAAACTCAGCTTCATTCCCGCCGAAAGCGGCGCCGCCGCCTCGTTCGGCTTTATCCCCGTAGAAAGCGAATACGCGGAGGATTTCACTTGTGTTATCTCCATGACGGAGGAAAACCTCAACCTCGCGCCCACGACAAAGCCCGACGTTATTTCAGATATGGCAGGCATCACGGTATTTTCCGTGCTATGCGCCGAAGGTGAAGATGGGGAGGTTCTTCACTTCTCCGTCGTTTCGGGAGCTTCGCACGGCACAGTCGAGATCACTGACGTAAACACAGGAGCATACAGATATACACCAAATGACGGCTTTTACGGCAAAGATTCCTTCACATTCTGCGTGACTGACGAGGGTGGGAACGTTTCCAATGTTTCCACAGTAACCGTAAACGTCGAAAGAAACGAAAAGAACATTGTTTATTCCGACATGGAAGGCTCCGAGCTTCATCTCGCCGCCGCGGTTCTTTTTGAAAATGATATAATGCTCGGCACCTATGACGGCTCTGTGCGCGTTTTCAAGCCGAACGGCACCGTTACCCGCTCTGATTTTCTGGTTATGGCAATGGATGCGTCCGGAATTACCGTTTCCGCAGGTGAAAGCGGCTTCTTCGATGAAGCGGAATTTTCTCCCTACGAACAAAAATATATCGCCACAGCAACAGCACTCGGCATCGCCGTGGGTATTGACACGGACGAAGGCAGATGCTTCCTTCCCGACCAAGCTATCACGGACGAAGAAGCCGCGCTCATCGTTTGCCGCATAGCCGCGCTCAATGGGCTCGACTTCGTGGAAAACAATATCGCCGTTTCCGTTATGGACAACGACGATTATGACGCGCTCGCGGTCCTTGCAAATGCGGATATTTATGAAAGCGAAGAACGCGGCAAAACACTCTCCCGAGGGGACACCGTAAAAATTCTTTATTCGCTTTTTAAATATACTGAAAAAGAATAAAGCTATTCTCTTGACAAGAGTCAAAAAAATGTGTATAATAATACCGTTAATGGGATATAGCCAAGTCGGTTAAGGCACAAGACTTTGACTCTTGCATTTCGTTGGTTCGAGTCCAACTATCCCAGCCATGATGAGTGTCTGATTTAGATGCAGGCACGAAAAAACGAGAAAAGCGGAGATTTCGAGAGATTTCTCCGCTTTTTTCGACTCTAAAGTTTTTCGAAATTTTGTAGATGCATTTCGGGCATTTCGGGTCTGTAGACAGATTCGAACCAGCGAAATGCATTTTTTGATATAGATTCCCCACAGCACCAAAACTGTGGATAGATTCGAACCGCCACACAGTTTGCGGAGAGTTTCAAAAAGCCTTCTCGTTCAAAAATTATTTACAAAGCCATAGATGCAAAGGCATTTTGGACAGATTTGAACTACCACACTACTCCGCTTGTCGAACCCAAGGTGAATCCGAAAAAGATGCTTTTTCTGTTCGGATAGATTCGAACTACCACATCGATTCAAAAGCAATGCAAAACGTAAATACAAAATAGCTCCATCGTTTCAATGGACAGATCCGAACTATCGAAAACCAAATACTGACCTGCTGAAGACAAAGAAAAAGCCACAGATCATAAAACCCGTGGCAAAAATATTTATCTCCCCGACAAATTGGAATTTGGTTAACTCACAATTCCTTTTTTACTAAAACATACTCAGTGGTTCGCAGAACTTCAACAAACCCACATTTAAGGAATAGTGCAACAGAAGAATTGTCGATGGCAATATCGTCATAGAGTTCCCTAATGCCATTTGCCTT
>JBGVFW010000050.1:0-5831 GCA_045121315.1 Eubacteriales bacterium | reverse complement strand
ACGCAGGTATGCGCGCGTGCGCATGGACGATATCAAATTTTTCCTCTCGCATAAGACGGGAGAGTATCTTATTCGCTCTTGCCACATCGCGCGGATTTTTGGAATGAAGTGGCACCTGCACGTGCCTAACTCCGCCGGCTTCGAGGGAGTCGGCGTAAACGCCGCCGTTCGACGCAACAAAAACCTTGTGCCCGCGCCGCGCAAGCTCAAGCGAAAGCTCCAAAACGTGCGTTTCCGCTCCACCCAGCCCCATCGCCATCGTCGCCATAAGTATTTTCATGGATTCCTCCTGCTCTCTTGAAAGAAAGTAGGCAAAGAACTTTCCTCCAACAAATCCGTTTATTTTGCTACATTTCTTCGTAGGGGAAGGGCTTGCTCCTCCCGCAATTTTTCACAAAAAACTTCGCCGTTAGTTTACCCAACGGCGAAGAAAAATATTAAATCATTTTTTACTTGCCCGCTTTGAGAGCAATAGCTTTTTTAGCGTTTGCAACGATGTTCTCCGTTGTAAGACCGTATTCAGCGAGGAGTTCGGGAACCTTGCCGCTCTGACCGAATCTGTCTTCAACGCCAACGCGAACAACAGGAACAGGGCAAGCTTCAGCGAGAGCTTCGCAAACCGCGCCGCCGAGACCGCCGATAACGCTGTGCTCTTCTGCTGTTACAACAGCGCCCGTCTTAGCCGCGGAAGCAGCGATGATATCCTTATCAAGAGGTTTGATAGTGTGGATATTGATAACTTCAGCGGAAATACCTTCTGTTTTGAGCTGTTCAGCCGCTTCAAGCGCGAGGTGAACCATAAGACCAGTAGCAACGATAGTAACGTCCGTACCCTCTGCAAGCTTTACGCCTTTGCCGAGCTCAAACTTGTAGCCTTCGGGGCAAACATTCGGAACAGCGTATCTGCCAAAGCGGAGATAGAAGGGACCGTACGTATTTATAGCCGCTTCAACAGCCGCTTGAGCTTCAATAGCGTCCGCAGGGTTAACGATTGTCATGCCGGGGATAGTGCGCATAAGAGCGATATCCTCGTTGCACTGGTGAGTTGCGCCGTCTTCACCAACAGAAATACCCGCGTGCGTTGCGCCGATTTTTACGTTGAGGTGGGGATAGCCGACGGAGTTTCTGATCTGTTCAAAAGCTCTGCCTGCCGCGAACATAGCAAAAGAGGATGCAAAAACAGTTTTACCGGAAGCGGCAAGACCTGCTGCAACGCCTACCATGTTGCCTTCCGCGATACCGCAATCAAAAAATCTTTCGGGGAATTTCTTTTTAAACGTGCCTGTTTTCGTAGCCGCAGCAAGGTCTGCGTCAAGAACAACGAAATCTGTGTATTTTTCACCTAGAGAAGCAAGGGCATTGCCGTACGCTTCTCTTGTAGCCAATTTATCTGCCATATTATTCACACTCCTCTTTCTTATGCGTTTGCTTTGAGCTCTGCAACAGCCGCTTCATACTGATCGTCTTTGGGAGCGGAGCCGTGCCAGCCAACCTGGTCTTCCATATAGGAAACGCCTTTGCCTTTTACGCATTTTGCGATGATGGCTGTGGGTTTGCCCTTAACTTCGCGAGCTTCTGCAAGAGCGTCTGCGATCTGGTCAAAGTTGTGACCGTCGATGTTGATAACATTCCAACCGAACGCCGCGAATTTTTCGTCGAGCGGCGTGGGGTTCATAACTTCCGTTACTCTGCCGTCGATCTGCAATCCGTTGTTGTCAACGATAGCAACGAGATTATCGAGTTTGTAATGCGCGCCGAACATAGCAGCTTCCCAAATCTGACCTTCTTCGCTTTCGCCGTCGCCGAGGATAGAGTAAACACGGTAATCTTTGCCGTCGAGCTTGCCCGCAAGAGCGATACCGCAAGCCGCAGAGAAGCCCTGACCGAGGGAGCCTGTGGACATATCGATGCCGGGAATATGCTTCATATCGGGATGACCCTGAAGAACAGAGCCGAATTTACGAAGCGTTTTGAGCATATCTTTTTCAAAATAGCCTTTTTCAGCGAGAGCCGCATAAAGCGCGGGAGCTGTGTGACCCTTGGAAAGAACAAGTCTGTCACGGTTAGGGTCTGCGGGTTTTTTCGGATCAACATTCATTTCCGAAAAATAGAGATACGCAAGGATATCCGCAATAGCGAGAGAGCCGCCCGGGTGACCAGAAGCCGCCGCATGAATACCTTCAAGCGCACCAAGTCTGATATTAAGTGCTTTTTCTTTTAACATTTCGAGTTTTGCTGTTTCCACGAAATATTCACCTCCGAAATTACTTTGCAAGGCTTTTCGCCGTGCAAAAGCGATTTTAAATCGTCTTATAATAAAATTATACATTTTTTTAAGCCCGATGTCAACCGTAACATAAAAATAGATGAAAAATATGTGAAAAAACAGAGGCTTTCGCCTCTGCTTTTCGGGGACACCGTTACCATCAATCTAATTCAGTTATAACGGCAATTGCTGTTGAGTGATGATAATTATATTCATCAACAATATCCACACCCAATTGAGAATATAGTACCAATTTGCCGGCCGGTGTTATTGCAAGTATTTGTGATTCAACCTCAACATCATACATTTGATATTGAAGTTTGGAATATGTATTTTTAACAGTATCAGTAATGCTTGCATCAACAAGAGATGCATTATAAGGAGAGATTACATCTTTAAACGCATTAATATCTCCCATTATTAAAGATGCCAAATGACCTTTAGATGTTATTTTTATAGAGATATAATCCGAAGTATTTATCCCATTAATTTTTCTTGAAAACATTACATTATAATAAGTTATTTCATATTTTTTCCCATCTTTTTCTTTATATCGAGTAATTGGCTCATCCTCAATCATCTCATACTCATTAATATTTACATATTTGCTCGCAATGTTTTTTGCATAATTAACAGCATTTTCTCTAGCATTGTCAATTTCAGGGAGATACGGTTCTGTGTCAAAAAAAGATTTATTCATAAAATTGATATGTACAAGAGAATTGTCATCGCTTCTTATACCAAATTCTATTCCGTCATCGTTTTTATAAATATCGGTGATAAATGAGTTACATTTATTTACAAGTGATTTTTGATAAAATCCACTATATTCATTTTCATCAAAAATCACCGCATAACATTCAGTCGCATTTCTTTCAAAATATCCTTCTGACCACTGTGTGTTAGAAATATCTATATCACCTGATATCTCATCATTTGCAACATCCACAATATAAGTACTATAATTATTTTTGTTACATCCAACTATACAAATGAACAATATCAATATTATCACAGTTGAAATAATAGATTTTAAAATCTTCATTGTTTTAATATACCTCCTAAAATGTTATTTATTATTCAATGAATTTTCGGTGTCTCCACCAATTTCAGCTAAAGAACTCATATTTTTTAAGTAGTAATAATAGCTTATACTATCTATTGCATCCTCAACACCCAAACCGTCGATAATCATTTTTTCCGTCAAATCAGGAGCAAATAAATTGCAATCCCATACCATTGTCGTATCATTAAATCCAACTACGGTCCTAGCACCACAACATACCATTTTTTCAACAATATTCGTCGGTTGGTTCGCGGTTATATGGTCCTCCGAAAAACCAAAACCTGTGCTACATGTAAGCAATAATGCAAAATCTAAACCAGATAAATTTATCGAATTTAGATTTTCCATTGTGATATATGAATCCTTCCCTATTTTAAACCTATTGCTTGCACCGTGAGTATGAACAATAAATATCGAATAATTACTAAGAAAATTCTTCATCTCGTCAATACTAGAATTTGTATACACTAATTCATCAGAAATTGTAAGGAAGTTATTTCTTATGCATCCCAAATTTGCTATTGTTTTAGAAAAATAATTATCTCTATCCTCACCATCAACATCGTTTATCGCCAATAAAATTGCATTATTAGTCTCATTAATAGAACAAATTCTCCATTCGCCCTTGTCATTATCATCATTAAAGATTTCTTGCCTAATATTTATACCATCAGTACCCGCAGTCCCCTCGTCAAATGAAAATCCAACAGATAAAACAAGATTGGTACCTATACACGCTTTAGTCTGAATTTTATAGGAGCCATCAGCTAATTTTGTAAAAACCCAAAATTGTCTATTTTCGATTGATGTTGAATATGTTTGTTGAACAACATTATCGCCGGTTTCAGTAGTATCCGGAGAAGTAAGATATAAGCCGCTATTGATATTTTTAACTTTATAATAACCTGCCGATGTATCGTAAATTAGTTCCCATCTTTGATTATTCCCACCGGAAAAACTATGTTGTTCCATAAAATTTTCACCATTATCGTCAGGTTGCATATATTTGTAAGTTTTTTTATTTTGAAAAAAATACGTTCCCTCTTCAAATTGCACATCAATTATCCAATACCACCGCACAGGAGCATAGGGATAGTCCGCATAAAGACGAACTTTACCATTTTCAAGTCCTCTGAAATATCCAGTGGTTGAACCTACTGTTGCAATGTCCGTGGCATTTCCGTCAATATCCGCAACAGAAAAAGTTACGGGACCGTTTCTGCCGATTGTGGAGCTATACGATGAAGCTCTATAATAAAAATAACTTCCTTTTGCTACGCCCGAGGTATAACTTGTCATTACAACTCCGTCGATACTCGGACCAGTATATGCCTCAAAAGTCCACATGCTTCTAAGCCAAAGTGAATCTTCCATTATAAGCTGTGAACCATTCGTGCTGTTATCAGGTGACGAAAGATATACGTTTCCGTCAACATAAGTATTTTGGATAGTGTAATAATATCCTTCTTGAGCGATTATCCATCTCTGATACTGATATATATTGCTGATATTTTCAGTAGTAGACATCGATTGCATATCAACCAAATCGGAAGAACTGTTTTTAGGAGCTGATACGCCCATACTGTTATTTGTCATAGGTCGAATACTATAATAATTATATCCATTAGATGTGCTGAGATATGTAACCTTAAAAAGTTGAGCAAGGTCTGATGAATCGGTATATTGATTTTGCACTATTTCAGTTCCGGAAGTTACCCCTCCGTTGTTAGCGGAAATGGACTTTCCGTTCTGCGCATTGATAATAACATATACTCCATCTGCTAAACGCCCATCTGACTCTGTGGAAGTCGTAGCTGTTGCACCGTTATCCTGTGAATTTTGCGTTTCTTCCTCGGACGGTACATAGTCGGGATTGGGAATAAACCCATCGGGTTCTCTCAAATCACTCAATGTGATTGATTCAGTAACAGAATTTTCAATACTCGTTTCTGTCCCAATGATTCCATTTTCCGTTTCAATATTTTCGGATTCAATGGTATCGTCTGCTGCTAAAATTGTGGTGTTAAGACATGACATTAACAGCAGTACCATGCTTAACAATAAGCCTATGATTTTTTGAACGTCCGTTTTTTCATAATCGGACCTACTGTAAATTTATTTTACCACGCTATGGCAAAATTTGCAATAGCGTAATAATCGAATTATGTTTCATATATTATAGAGCCACAGTCTTTTTGTTTTTTGGCCTGTTGTTTCAAATCTTTTTAAATGTTCACAATTTGTTCACAATTATGCATTTTTATTCTTCTTTTTCTTGCTTCAAATAAATTAAATATCGCATTTTATATTGAATTTTTATCCTATATAATGTATAATATTTTATTATATACTTCCAAGGTGTGCGCTTTGCCCGCCGCGGAAGACAAGACGAAATAAAAGGAAGATACTTTATTATGAAAAGAACCACAGTTAAAGAGATTTTCGCCTCTCCCGAAGCGTTCGCAGATAAAGAAGTAATAGTTGCGGGCTGGGCAAGAA
>JBGVFW010000049.1:0-2274 GCA_045121315.1 Eubacteriales bacterium | reverse complement strand
ACTATCGAAAAAACCACATCGGGAGCTCTCCAATTTGTTGTAGATCAAGACCGCAAAAATATTTACCCTATGCAGCTCACCAACCTCCATTCAGAAATTAACGAACAAGACGGAATATTTTACGGAATAAATCTTTTTATGGACATAGACCATAAAAAAGTACTCCTTGGCACTTTTGATAATGTAAATGAAGTTATGCACGAAATTAACGAACTGTATAATACAGACCTCGAAATTTACTGTATCTCCGGCTACGATCCCGCGATTCACGAACTAACTACAAGACAATCAACAAACTTCAATAAAACCCACACCTATTCTTGCCTGACATAAAAACAAAATATTTTATTGACAACTTATCAGTATGCGTTATAATTAAGTTAAATATAATTGCTTTTGCGTTATATTTGGCTATATGTCCCTTACCAGACAAAGCAAAATTTCTCCTCTTCTAAAATTGTGCAAAGAAGCCTTTCTGAAATATTTCAGGAAGGCTTCTTTGTGCTTATCATTAACCGTAAACTTACGGATATATAACAGTATTTTTACAGCAACCTCACAGCTTTATGCTGTTTTTTAAATGCCTTTATTAAGCATTTTCCGGCTCTTAGCAAGATCTTAAGAACCATATAATTTTTCCCTTTTAAATAAAACTAACTCTTTTTACAGAGCCTATTTTAAGCCCATAATCCACTCCATTCTAAAACCTGTCAACTCAACATCAATACAACAGCAAATCAACATCAATACAACAGCAAATCAACATCATATCAACCGTAAAAAAACTGCATTAAAAACAATTAACACTTATCAACTTACAAATATAAAAACTTGTTTACAAGTTTACTTGTTGCTATATTTTTTTAGTTTCACTATTTTTCTATTTAAAATAACTATAAAACAAATATGATATTAACTTTCGCGGTATAATATAAATATAAATCAAATATAAAAAAGGAGTAATTATATGAGAAAAACAAGAATGATCGAGATTATTGAGTGTTTACTTCAATATATCGAGGAACAAAATTATGGAGATAAAAACATTGTGGGCGAGATTCTGGAAAGTTTAAATATTTCGCACGAAGAATTGCAAACTTTATACGATGAAAACGAGGGGAAAAAGAATAAATATTTTAATTTATCGGAAACCGCTGATTTTGAATATTTAAAAAACCATTTAACAAACAAAGAATTAGCGATATTGGAAGGTGTTATTACCGCCTACATAGAAAACCGAATTGATATCAATATCGTTCGTGATGAGAACCAAGAAATTATATGGGACAAGAGTTTTGGCTTGATTGTCAGGGACCCAGCCTATAAAGAAATTGGCATTGAAACGGTAGCTATTAAATGGTATGAAAGTTTTGAAGATACAGGGTATTTAATAGATTGTTGTTGTGATTTAAAAGAAAAAACAACTAACGATGAGCTAACGTTTATCTTTGACGAAGATATCTTAGTGTCTGAGGGCGGAACTCATTTGGAAGGCTATGTATGGGCTACTGATACATTGGTTGCACGTTTAGAGGCGCAGGAACCAACACTTACAGAAGATCAAACGAGGGAAAATATCAATTTCTATCCCGTTTATGACCCTGTGAATAAAACCATTTCAATGGAAGGCCATTATGACCTTGAGGACACGTATAATGTTACGGGTAAAGCATTTACATTACCGTTATCTCCGGATGAAGCCACACGCCTTATAGAAGCTTTTGAGGCCTATTGCCAACAACAGGAAAGAAAGTCCTGTTTGGATTTCCTTAATGAAGTAAGGCAGCAAAAAGGTTTGAAACGTCTCTCAACCACAACATTAGACGACCAAATTCAATCTGCTACCGCCAAATCAAACGATATGGGTTCTTCGTTTGAAGTAAAGATTGATGATTTAAGGAGGTAATCTTGATGACAAACGACAGAAAGATGGAATTATTACGAATAGCTGTGGACCACATTGAAGCGTTTGAAGAGGATGAAAGCGAAAATGTGTTTAAATCTTTAGGATTTAGCGAAGATGAATTAGCAGAAATCCGATTTCAACTCCAATTAAGCAGCCAAGATCAAAAAAACATACCGATGGTCCAAGGAAAAGTTTTTCATCACGGAGAAGTTATTTGGCAATTGAGTGACTGCGGTCGAGACTATATTTTTTCTGACCAAAAGGAAGATATTAATTCTTGCTCCGGGTGGGTTACAGAGTGTGTTCCGTTTAAAAACTATTCACACTATTTTTATATCGACGAAAATAAGAGCACAGACCTTTATATC
>JBGVFW010000048.1:0-3616 GCA_045121315.1 Eubacteriales bacterium | reverse complement strand
TTTTATCGTATTTATCGTCGTGGAAACTCTTGATATTGTTGAAGGAAACCGCGAGTATTGCAGCAAGTTTATCCGCCATAGTGTCCTCTCCTTCAACGAATACGATGTATTCCGGATGGGAATCCGTCGCCATTGTGCGATATGTATAGCCCGAGTAAACAACGGATTCAGAAGAATAGATAAGTTCCTCTTTAACGGCTTGCCGCGTTTCGCCTATCTTCATAAGGTCACTGCATGCGATAACCGCCCCGTTTTCATCAATTACGCCGATAGTGCGCCCAACGGCATCTTTCATCTGGTGAATTACACCTTGAAACAATCTTCCTGACATTTATTTTTATTGCCCCTTTCGTTTCTACGAAGTAATAGCTTTTTTAATATATCCAATATATATTTTAACTCAAATTTTGTGATATTTCAATAGTTTCTTCGTAAAAATATATAAAATCACAATAATTTTATCGTGCATATTATACCAAGCACTATGAAAAGCACTATAAAATAGGTCAAAATGAAGACAAAGCTTGCCGAAAACGCTATAAGAAGCGCCGCCGCTGCCAAGGCAGAACCCCAAACAACAGCGGAAATCACCGCGTAAAATCTGTTTTCGGGGAGCAAACGTGAAAATTTTTTACCCTCTTTTACACCGACAAGTTTCAGAATTGTCAAAACAAGACCGCAAATCGATACGGGAAACACCGCTATTTTGCAGAAATAATTTAAAAACAATTCAAAATATGTAAAAGGCTGTACATTTATAAAATAGAAGAAAACCATGCATACACAAAGAGAAACCGATATCTCAAAAAATCCGCGCGTGTAAAGATGATAAACACATCCCGTAAGGATAACCATAATAAAAGCAATTTGGAATTTTCCAGAAGCATCATCCAAAAAAGGATAGAGCGCAAAAATAAAGCCAGAAAGTGCCAAAGATACACCTATACCAAAGGAGGTTATGAGCTTGCCGTCCTCGTTCTTTTTAAGCACCTTTTTGAAATAAACAGGCACAAAAATCGCGGTGGCAACAAGCACCCATCCGCAAATGCAGAAAAGCGGCATATATTCGTCCCAAATCTCTTTCGGTATCTTTCCGAGCATACCGATAAGTGGGAACCCGATCATTCCGCCCAAAAGCAAGATTATTATGCGATAGAGAGCAACATCATCCTTTTGTTTTTTAGCCAGTGCTTCCGCCGTATTCTTTTTATTTTTCTTATCTGTCATAAATCCTCTTCAAACTGTTTGTGAAATTATTCAATTTACAAAGATTAGCGGGATAATATATATAAATATACCTCCCGCTTACAAGTCTATATTATATTATACAACATGAATAACAATTTGTCAAAGACTTTATCACTTTTTTGCTATATTATTCACATATTTTTAAAAAAATTAAATTTGAGGCAACATCTGCCGTCAATTTTTCTTAAACACGCCCGCGCACCAGCCGCCGTCGTATTTTACGTTGATCTTTTCAAAACCGCCTAACATCATCGCCGCGTCAACCTCCGCTTCTCTTTCACGGATAACGCCAGAAGTAATCACTATACCGCCGTCTTTTACAAACGAGCCTATCTCAGGCGACATTTTGATTATGATATCCGCAACGATGTTGGCCGTTACAATATCGTATTTTCTGTCATCCTTGAGCGTTACATCAGAAAGAAGATCGGAAACGAAGCAATCTATATTTTCACATCCGTTGCGCAAAGCATTCTCTTTTTCCGTGCGGACAGCTATGGGGTCGATATCGCAAGCCGCGCAAAACTCGGCGCCGAGTTTAGACGCGCAAATAGCAAGGATACCGCTACCGGCGCCGACGTCGAGCATATAATCGCCGTCGTTTACATAATCCTCAAGAAACGCCGCGCAAAGGCGCGTCGTTTCGTGTGTACCCGTGCCAAAAGCAAGGCCGGGTTCGAGGTCAACGCGAACGTCGTCCTTTTCACCCTCGTAACTGTCGCCGTCGGGAACGATAACGATATGCTTGCCGATGCGCGTGGGTTTGTAATATTTTCTCCATGCGTTTCTCCAATCATCTTCGTCCGAGGTGATTATTTCTATATCGTATTTTCCCGTGAGCGCGGAAAGGTGAGAATTGATAAATTCGATATGACCTTCAAGATTGACGTTTTCTTCCACGAAAATGCTTACAGCCGCGCGAGTCTTATCCGCATTAAGGATAGACTCGTCAACCAGTTCGCCGTAAACCTTGTTGGCACCCTCCATTGCATCGCTGTAATCGTCTATCATAAGTCCCTCGTCGAGCATCGACATAACTGCCGCTACCGTGTCGAGTTCCACCGTGTCACAGTTTACTTTGAGTTGGTTCCACTTCATTTATTTTTTGTCCTTTCCGAAAATTTTTGAAAAGAATTTTTCCTTTTTGGAATAGTTGGATTTGCCGCAAAGCTCGGCAAATTTGCGAAGAGCGTCCTTCTGCGCTTCGCTGAGGTTATTCGGAACCTCCACCATAACCTTGAAAATAAGGTCGCCGCGTCCGCGTCCGTTTATGTTCGGTATACCTTTTTGCTTCATCGTGAACGACGTTCCCGATTGTGTGCCTTCGGGGATATCGTAAGTTGTGTTTCCTTCAAGCGTGGGCACGGATATCTGAGCGCCGAGCGCCGCGTCCGTGAACGTTATCGGAATTTCACAGTAAATATCAAATCCGTCGCGTTCGAATATAGCATGGGGGCGAACGTTTACGGAAATGTAAAGGTCGCCTGCGGCACCGCCGCGAGCGCCGTCGTTACCCATACCGCGAAGCGTTATTCTCTGACCGTGGTCGATGCCCGCGGGAATATTGACCTCCAGCTCTTTGGAAACGTTTCTCAAGCCGGTTCCATGGCAAGTCTTACACGGTGTGGCAATCGTTTGACCCGTGCCGCCGCACGCACTGCACGCACGCGTGGACTGCATCACGCCGAAAGGCGTTCTCTGCTGTACCGTTTCTTGACCGCTACCGCCGCATTTAGAACAAGTAACGGGAGACGTGCCGGGAGCTGCACCCGAACCGTTACAATCCTGGCATCTGCAAACTCTTGTATACTTTACATCTTTCTTACAACCGAAAGCAGCCTCTTCAAAGGAGATAAAAACTCTCTGCAAAAGATCATCGCCGCGCACAGGTCCGTTTCTGCGAGCACTCCTGCCGCTGCCAAAACCTCCGCCGAAGATGTCTCCGAAGATATCGCTGATATCAAAATCCATTCCGCCGAAGCCGCCGTAGCCGCCACCGCCGCCCATACCGCCGTTTTCGAAAGCAGCCGCCCCGTATGTGTCGAATTTTTTACGTTTTTCGGGGTCTGAAAGAATAGCGTAAGCATCGTTTACTTCTTTAAACTTTTCTTCCGCTTCTTTGTCACCGGGATTCATGTCGGGGTGATATTTTTTCGCAAGTTTTCTGTAAGCGGATTTTATTTCTGCATCCGTTGCACTTTTTTGAACCCCAAGAACCTCATAACAGTCTTTCATATAATCTTCTCCGTCCTATAACTTTCCAAAGGGCGGACAAATGCCCGCCCTTGAGTCTTAAATCTTTAATTACTGCTTTTCTGTGAAGTCGGCGTTGAAGCTGCCGTCTTCATTCTGTGTGCCTGCGCCCTGT
>JBGVFW010000047.1:0-2818 GCA_045121315.1 Eubacteriales bacterium | reverse complement strand
ACATGATATACTTATAAATAACATAAGTCTGCGGAGGATAAATAGTAAAAATGAAAAAAGTAACAGATAATATCAAAAGCTTTTTCGGGCATATGGGCATTTATTTCACTGTTATCGTAATGGCGCTCAATTTTATAATCTCACTCGTTTTTCCCAGCGGAGACGCAGGAATAACAACATCCATGTTCAATTGGATATTTCTCTTTTGCATAATATTTGCACTTTGCGATTTTGTAATGAAGATAAATTTTATTGAGTCTTACATCGCAAAAATTGCAATTCACTTTATTCTCGTAACAATAGATTTCGCTGTTGTTATAGCATGGCTTTCCGACCGCACAAGAAGCGCAAAATCAATCGTTTTCGCAACGATAATCTTTGCGGCTTGCTTTTTCATCGTGGACGTTGTTCGCGTTATCGTTCATTCCGCAAAACATAAAAAGACGAATGAAAAGCAGGAATATCAATCTCTCTTTACAAACGAACAGAAATAAAAATATGCTTCGCGAACTACCAAAATGCCCGAAAACGGGCATTTTTCTTTTTTAATCCGGAATGGAAAAATCCGTAATAGGATTTACCGCGTAATATTCGCCGTCATCGCCTCGATATACTTTAGAACGGTATGATGAAAGAAACTTCGTCAGTTCGTAAAGGTCTATCCATATCTGATTTGAACCGTCTTTCTGCACTTCGTTGAATATGAGCTGAATACCCATATGCAAATGGGGGACGTCTATGTTGTTGGTGTCCTCCTTTGCGCTGTAACCCGTCATACCCATGTAGCCGATGACCTCTCCCGCCGTAACGATTTTCCCTTCGTACATATCGTTATACGGGTGCCCTTTTCGCAGGTGAGCGTAGTAATAATACCGTTTTCCGTCGAACGAGCGTATGCCGATCCTCCAACCGCCGTATTGATTCCACCCGACGCACTCAACGTATCCCGATTCTATCGCCACGATGGGCGTACCTATGGAGCCCAGCATATCGTGGCCGAGATGGTTGCGGGCATAGCCGTATGTACGCGAAGCGCCGAAATCATCGTAATCGCTGTAAGAATAGCCCGAAGCGATTGGAGAGAACACCTTCACACCGTATTTGACGGTGTATTCATACCTGCCGTCAACTTCTTCGTATACGCTGTATTCGCCTATCATTCCGTCAACAACGGCACCGTAAGCCTCTTTGTAATACGAATAAAACTTCATCTCATCGAAAGCGTGTTCATCCTCGGAAAGTTTTTCGTAGGCATAAAGCATGTCGCTTTTTTTATAATTTTTAAATGAGCCTCCGTATTTGGCTCCTAAATACGCTAGGAGCGAAGAAAAACTCACCGCCCCCTTGCTTTCTATATCGAGCGCTGCGGCGGCGCGCATAGCCTCCGCTGTCACGTCGAAATCTACCCATTTTATGTATTTCACGCCGTCGGAAAGCGAATAAACATCGTTTGCCGTGCGCGCTCCGTATAAAAATGCAACCGAAAGTGCGAGAAGAACGGCTATGGCGACGTATATCGCGCGCGCCGCCCTGTTTTTCTTATGCAAAAAATACATTCCGCCTCCAAAAAGCTTTTAGAGAATTTTATATATTTATATGAAAATATACGGAAAATAGAACAACAGAGGCTTCTATGCCTCTGTTGTTTTTTTCAAATTCCAAACATGGAGAAATATTCTTCCATCGCCGAAAGGCAGCCCTTGCTGTCCGTCACGTACGCCATTCCGTGGCCCGCGCCGGGAGCGGTAAATATGCGCTTTTCCGAGGCGCACGCTTCGAAATTTCTTCGGCTCATTTCGCACGGAACAAAATTATCCGCCTCACCGTGAATGAACATCACTGGCAAAGTGCAATTTTTCATCGCCTCTATCGTGGAATATTCGTTGATCTTAACTCCGGCCAAAACGCGGAACCAAAATGCCACAAACGGGAAAATGAGTTTTCCGGGAACGTGATAATGCTTTACAACATGGCAGATTATCTCTTTTGGAGAAGTAAAACCGCAGTCTGCTATAATCCCCTTTACACATTCGGGAAGCCCCCTGCCCACAGACATCATGACAGTCGTCGCGCCCATGGACATTCCCTCTACAAACACGGGGTAAGCACCGTTTTCTCTTTCTTCGATATATTTTGCCCAGCAAGCGCAATCACGGCTTTCGTTTATGCCAAAAGTTATGTATTTTCCCTCGCTTTCGCCGTGGGCACGCTGGTCAACGAGCAAAATGTTATAGCTTTTATCCATATATTTACCGAGTATGCAGGAAAAATCCATTTCGGGGTAAGAGCGCCATCCGTGAAAAAGAATTATCGTGGCGCGAGGCTCTTTCGCTTTCGCGTAAATACCGTAAAGGCGCGTGCCGTCAAAAGATGATATGCTGACCTTCTCTGTGCCATAAGCGTGCCAGCGCGCAATACTGCTCTTTATATCGTCCGCAAAAGTTTCCACACCGTAGCTTTTTATGGATTCATCGTTCACTTCAAGCGTTTTTTCATGCCTTTTCGCAGCCATACGGAATATAGCAAATCCTACCGAAAACAACGCGGCAAATATCACCGCCGCCAAAGGAATAAAAATTATCAAAAACAGCTTCATTTTCGTATTACCTTCTTAAAAATGTTTATAATATTATTATGATACATCAAAAATCGCTTTTTTTCAATATTTTTTATTTTGCAAAAAATAATTTTTTTTGCAAAAACATATTGACAAACAAGCGAGTTTATGATATTATATTCAAGCACGAAGGAAATGCCCCATTAGCTCAGCCGGTAGAGCACATGACTTTTAATCATGGTGTCCGGAGTTCGATTCTCC
>JBGVFW010000046.1:0-3146 GCA_045121315.1 Eubacteriales bacterium | reverse complement strand
AAAGGTATGCTTTCAAGCCTTGTTCGCGGCGGTTATATAAGCGGTGACAGTACAAAATATAATCAAACGTATTATTTTACGTACGATGATTTTGGAAATACCACGAGCATATCTGTTGGAAATTATCTGCTTGTAAGCTATACTTATGATGATTACAACGGCAATCTCCTAAAAACGACCTACGGCAACGGTATTTACATCGAAAACGTGTATGATGACCTTGGCAGAGTTGTTGAGATAAAGATAAACGGAGTTGTAAAATATAAGTATTCTTACAACGGAAACGGCGATCTTTATAGCGTAGAGGATATTGACAACGGCATCAAAACGAGCTATAATTATGACAGTTTAGATAGGCTCGTATCGAGCGTTCAGAAAATCGGCAATACGATAAAAGGCTATACAAGTTATGAATATGACGGTCAGAGCAGAGTATCGGAATACTATTGCGGATTTGCGGGCGTTACGGGCGGAACACTATCGCAGACGTATACATACACATATGATGAAGAGGACGGCAGTTTGACAAATATTGCTGTCAGCGCGGACAACATATACCGCGATAGTATCAGCTATACGTACGACGCGCTGAAACGCCTTTCCTCAAAGTCTATTACGGGTCAACTCAGAACTTTGGCGCAGAACTATTCGTACAAAACAGTGTCCGGCAACAGAACGACGACGCAGATTTCGGACTTGAACTGGACTTTGCAGGGTTCGTCGATATTGTCGTACACATATTCGTATGATTCGATAGGCAATATAACGGCGATTTACAAAGACGGTTCCATTGTTTCGTCATATTCGTATGACAACCAGAGCCAACTTGTTACCGAAATAGATTATGTGAACGATGTAAAATATATCTATAATTACGACACATACGGCAATATCCGCAGTGTGGATAGGTATACTTACAGCACGGGAACATATATTGACGCTGATATTTACAGCTACACTAACACTTTGTGGCTCGATAGGCTCACAGCGTTCAACGGCACGACGATAACATACGACGCTATCGGCAATCCGCTTTCGTATAACAACGGCAGCGCATACACCTTCACTTGGAAGAACGGCAGAGAGCTTGCTTCTGTCCTCAAAGGCGGCGTTACCACAACATACAAATACGACGCGGGCGGACAGCGTGTTTCCAAAACATATGGAAGCACGACGTATAACTACTATTATGCAGACGGAATGCTCGTGCGCCAGACATGGGGAAATCACTACATTGACTTCCTGTATGACGAAAGCGGCACACCGTATTCTCTCGTATACGACGGCGTACAGTATTACTATGTGAAGAACATACAGGGCGACGTAGTTCAGATAAGAAGCGTATATGGCACGTTGCTTGTTGAATACACATACGATGCATGGGGCAATGTTCTCTCCATCACAGGGTCTTATGCGAACACGCTTGGCGTTGATAACCCGATAAGATATCGCAGTTATTACTACGACTTCGAAACAGGATTCTATTATCTCAACAGCAGATACTATGATCCTGCGGTGAGAAGATTTATTAATGCGGATGGCTCGATTTCCGGTGTTGGCGGAGATTTCTTGGGGTATAATCAGTATGCTTATTGTTTTAATAATCCTATTAATTTGAGTGACTATACTGGTAACTGGCCTACTTGGGGACAAATATTGAATGCAGCTGCTATAGTAGCTGTTGCTGCAATTTCTGTTGCTGCTATTGTTTGTACCGCCGGGGCAGCGAGCGCAGCTGTTGGAATTGGAGTTGCTTCTTACATAGGTGCATCAGCTGCAACAGCCACAGCGATAGCTAATGTTGCGACGGTTGGATGTTATGCGGTGGCGGCAGGTGTTGCTGCTTGCGCAATTAGCAACGCAGGAGAGGTATTAACTGGAACTAATGTTATTCGCGATTATGCATTAAATGGAAATCAAGAGTTATATGATACAGCACAAATGGCATTATCTGTTTCTACGTTAGGAATAGTACAAACTGGTTTTCAAAATCCAGGAGGATCCACTGATGTTTCAAAAACTGTAAATAATTATGTTGGTGACAAACTTACAAGTAGTAAATTATTTGGTCATAATAATGGATATGGGTACAGTTTTGGCACAACAGAAAAAAACGGTAGAGGACGTATAGAATGTTTCTATAGATATAGTAGTGGAAAAGGAGGAACTTTTATGAGCATAAATGATTCGCAAGGCACATGTAAATTTCGTATTGATTGGGATCCTAAAGATGGATTCCATATACATCCCAAGAGGTAATGTATATTATGAAATTTTTGCCTTATAATAACGATAAATTATGCAAGTTAGAAATTTGGAATGATGGTTTGTTTGGATATCGGAATTTATATTTATTAATTTGTAGTATTATGCCATCTAGTAAAATATTTATTGGTATGGATAGATTTTATGGTATTGAACAATTAGATTTATCTTTTGAAGAACTAATGAATAAGATTTTTCCGAACAACGAAACCACCTATTTCCCAATTAGTATTCCTATTTCATTTTCAAAAAAGTTAGATGGTTTGCTTTTTGGAACACATATTTATCCAAATCAAATATCCATAGAGAACTTTAACTTTTTATTGAGAGCTTTTTGTGAAACAACGATTATTCTTTGTCATAACTCTATCGAAGAAATAATAAATTGTTACACTCAACACAATTTAAATAAAATTATAAATTCGAATTTATCACTTGTATATGTTGCTACAATTCATGAAAATTGCATTACATTGTATTACAATAAAGATGATATATTAGAGAAAGATATTTTATCTTATTTTGATATATAAGATATTTTTATCTTAGTAAACATAGTTATTTTGTGATAGAATTTCGATTTAGAAAAAAGGTATAACCTCAAAAGGGTTATACCTTTTTCGTTACAACGGCAACGGCGAGCTTTATATTGTAGAAGATATTGACAATAATAATATAATCTGTTACAATTATAATATATAAAGACAGATTTTACAGAAGAAATACGGAAGCACGACGTATAACTACTATTATGCAGACGGAATGCTCGTGCGCCAGACATGGGGAAATCACTACATTGACTTCCTGTATGACGAAAGCGGTACACCGTATTCTCTCGTATACGACGGCGTACAGTATTACTACGTGAAAAACGTACAGGG
>JBGVFW010000045.1:0-6012 GCA_045121315.1 Eubacteriales bacterium | reverse complement strand
GCGGAACGGGACCTTGGGGGTTCCTTATGAATTTTGTTTCTACCGCGGTGTTTGCCGCTGCGGCGAGCTGTGTTTATATGTATATTCCGAAGCTCAAAAAGACGATGAAAGGCGCAATATCCGGACTTTTGCTTTCCGTGCTGACGACGACTGTCACAATGATGCTACTCAATCTTTTTGTAACTCCCGTTTACCTTGGCGTGCCGCAAAGCGCTGTGGTGGAAATGCTCGTTCCTGTACTTTTGCCGTTCAATTTTCTGAAAGCGCTCGTGAACGCGTCCTTCGTGTTGGTGCTTTATAAGCCGATAAAAGAAGTTTTGAAAAAAGCAAAATTTATAAAATCCTCTTCGGAAAATTATAAATTCGATAAAAAATCTGTAATTCTTACCGTCTTAGGCGTGGTTGTTATTATAGTTTGCCTTTTGATTTTTGTTTTGGTGATGGACGGCAATTTCCAACTTTTGAAGAATTAAAAACGAAAATCGCTTCATATAATTTCATATGAATTTTTATAAAAACCAGGAGAATTTCGAATGAAAAAAGAGAAAAAAATATCTTTATTCGGCTTCCTTTTTAAAATTTTTCAGGGTGCGTTCGTAGGTCTTGGCGCCGTGCTTCCCGGAATTTCGGGCGGCGTGCTCTGCGTTGTTTTTGGTATATACAAAACCATAATGGAATTTTTGGCTGATCCTATTCGTAAGTTCAAGAGCCATTTTCCAAAACTCCTGCCGTACGGCATTGGCGTTATTGTTGGATTTTTAGGTATTGCAAATCTGCTTTCGTTCCTGCTTGATAAATACCCTGCGCCGTCTGTGTGTGTCTTCATCGGACTTATTGCGGGAATGTTGCCATCGCTTTTTAGAGAGGCGGGCGAACAGGGAAGAAGCAAGAGCTCTTACATATCGCTTGTCATTGCGATGGCGGCGGTGTTTGCGCTTTTGACAACGCTTAAGATACTTTCCGTGACTATTACGCCTAACTTTTTCTGGTATCTTTTCTGCGGATTTTGCTTGGCGCTGAGCGTTATCGCACCGGGTATGAGTTTTTCCACGCTCCTTATGCCGCTTGGACTTTACGAGCCATTTGTGGCGGGCATCGGACATTTCAATTTTTCCGTGCTTATTCCCGGAGGCATAGGTGCACTTTTGACGGTAATACTTTTTGCAAAAGCGGTTGATATGTTGTTTAAACGCCATTATTCCGTTGCATTTCACGCAATCGTTGGTGTTGTTATTGCCGCGACGGTGATGATAATTCCCTTTGAAAGTTTTGCCGTTTCTGCAGTAAGCGCGGTTATAAATATCGTCTGCATTGTGCTTGGTGTTGCGGCGGCGCTCGCGCTCGACAAGTTCAATTCCAAATTTGCGGATAAAAAGTGATAAATAAAAAACGCCCCTTGGGCGTTTTTTATTTATATTTACTTACGATCTAATTAAGCGCTTCTTCGGCGGTAATTTAATCAATAACGCCTTGAATGTTGAGCGGATAGGCTTTGGATTTGATTACGTCGCTGTCTGCCGTGGTATATTCCATACCCGCCATACAAGTTATAAACTCTACATAAAACGACTAATCGTTTTTTTGAAATTTGTTCCTTTTAATGTTATTATTGATAAGTTTGCAATAATATAAAATTTACTATTGAAATTCTGTCGTATATGTGGTAGAATAATTCTATCTTATCAAGAGAGGCGGAGGGACAGGCCCTGTGAAGCCCGGCAACCTGTTTTTTGCAAGGTGCCAATTCCCGATAGATGAGATTGTTTTGACTATCTCTCCCTCGGGCTTTCTGAGGGATTTTCTTTTGATGAAATTTATAAAAATGAGGATTAAAAATATGGCAAGAAGATTTTTTGCAACAGAATCGGTAACAGAGGGACATCCCGATAAGCTCTGCGACAGAGTTTCCGATTCCGTACTTGACGCGATCATCGCAAAAGACCCTATGGCACGCGTTGCGTGCGAAACGTCTATGACGACAGGTCTTATATTGGTAATGGGCGAGATTACAACATCTGCTTATGTTGACATTGAAAATATTGCCAGAACCGCAGTTCGTGAAGTTGGCTATGACAGAGCAAAATACGGTTTTGACGCGGACTCTTGCGCTGTGCTCAATTCTATTCACAGCCAGTCTCCCGACATTGCTATGGGCGTTAATAAGTCCCTTGAAGCAAAAGGCGGAGAAGACGATGGTAAATATGAGATTGGCGCGGGCGACCAGGGTATGATGTTCGGCTTTGCTTGTGATGAAACAGATTGCAAGATGCCCCTCGGTTACGTTCTTGCAACGAATATGTCCAAAAGACTTACAGCTGTTCGCAAGGACAAAACTCTTCCTTACCTCCGTCCCGACGGCAAGACGCAGGTAACTGTTGAATACGACGGCGACACACCCATAAGACTTGAAAATATCGTTGTTTCCACACAGCACAACCCCGAAGTAACTCTTGAACAGATCAGAAGCGATATCATCGAAAATGTTATCAAACCCGTTGTTCCTGCTCATCTTATCGACGAGAACACGAAGATATACGTTAACCCCACGGGCAGATTCGTTATCGGCGGCCCTGCGGGCGACAGCGGTCTTACGGGCAGAAAGATCATTGTTGATACATACGGCGGCTATGGCAGACACGGCGGCGGCGCGTTCTCCGGTAAAGACCCGACAAAGGTTGACAGAAGCGCTTGCTATGCTGCTCGTTACGCGGCTAAAAACATTGTTGCGGCAGGTCTTGCAAAGAAATGCGAAGTTCAGATAGCATATGCTATCGGCGTTGCACGCCCTCTTTGCGAAAATGTTAACACATTCGGCACGGGCGTTATCCCCGACGAAAAGATCGCGGCTATCCTCCACGATTCCATTGACTTCCGTCCCGCTGCTATAATAGATTACTTCGATCTGCGTAAACCTATTTATAAGCCGCTCTCTTCCTACGGTCATTTTGGCAGAGAAGACCTCGGCGTTCGCTGGGAAAGCACTGATATCGCAGATATCCTCCGTGATAAAGCGAATATAAAATAAGTTGCCTTTTTTAAAATAAGGAACCCCATCGAAGAACTTTGTTCAGAAGAGAAGTTTGATTTAAGAACACAAAAACGACAGCTTCATATAATAATTTTGCGGCGGTATCGCCGCAAAATCTTTTATGGGGAAAAATATGGAGCTTGGAATTATTATTTTGCTTTCTGCCGCGGCGGTGATATTCTTATATTTGATCTTTTACGTGCTGTTTTCTTCATTCGCGAGAAACGAGATAGCGCACAGCCGCGAGGTAAAAAGGCGAGAGCGCACGTTTGAAATATACGCAAGCGCCGGGAGCCTTGAATATTACGTTCGCATGGCTATGGCGGCGGAGCCGAAAACAAAGATAATAGTGAATATCGACCGAGGAGGTGCCGACGCCGAAGAGCAGGAATTTATCGCCTCGCGTCTTGCGCGTAGAGCGGGAAATTTAAAAATACGTTATATAGACTAAGATTTAACAAGAGGAAAAAGAAATATGCCGAACGGTGAAAACGAGCTTGTTTCCATAGAGGGAACTGTTGAAAAAATTATATATCATAACGAAAACAACGGTTATGTGGTTTGCGAGCTGTTGGCGTTTTCTGATGAGCTTTATACGGTCTGCGGCAATATGCCATACCTTGCCGTCGGCGAGACGATAAAGGCGCTTGGTGATTTTGTAACGCACCCGCAGTTTGGGCGGCAATTCCGCGTGGAATATTATGAAAAGCAGCTCCCGTCAAATGCGACTTCAATCTTAAAATATCTTTCATCGGGTACGATAAAGGGCATTGGTCCGGTAACAGCGCGCCATATCGTTGACAGATACGGCGATGATACGTTCGATGTGCTGGAAAACCACCCCGAATGGCTTTCGGATATCAACGGTATCTCCGCGCGCAAGGCGAAGGAGATAGGCGAAACATTCAAGGCTCAGTTTGGTATGAGAAATGTCATGGCGTTTTGCCGAACGTATTTCGGTCCCGCGACAGCGGTCAAAATATACAAAAAATGGGGTTGTGGTGCGATCGACGTAATAACAAAGAACCCATATATCCTTTGTGACGAAATTCACGGCGTTACGTTTGAAAAAGCAGACGCTATCGCCAAAAGCCTTGGATTTTCTTCGAGTTCGGATGAAAGGATAGGTGCGGGGCTTAAATTCGTGCTTTCGCACAATCTTTATCAGAACGGACACGTCTTTTTACCGGAAGAAAAGTTGACGGAAACAGCGACAAAGCTCCTCGGCTGCACGCGTGAAAAGGCTGAGGACGTACTTTCCTATCTTATTGCAAAGCGCGAACTTTGCCTTGTGCGCGAACCGGGGCTTAAATGTGTTTATTTGCCGGAGGCGCACGAAGCTGAAACTTACATTGCAAAAAAGCTAGACGTTATGGAGGGGGTAAACCATTCGCTTGATACCGAAAATCTTGCCGAACTTGTGAGAAAAGTGGAACTTGAAAACGACATAAAATACGAAGAACTTCAGCGCCGCGCTATAAGCGAGGCGGTTGCAAACTCCGTTTTTGTTCTGACAGGCGGCCCAGGTACGGGTAAAACAACTGTTGTTCGTGCGATAATCCGCATTTTTTCTAGCATGGGCATGAATATCGCTCTTGCAGCGCCGACGGGGCGCGCTGCAAAAAGGCTTTCCGAAGCCGCATCCATGGAGGCGAAAACTATCCATAGGCTCCTTGAAATGCAGTTCACGCCCGATGAAGATTCAGTTTTCAACAGGGACGAGAACAACCTGTTGGACGAGGACGTTATCATCATTGATGAATCGTCCATGATAGACGTATTTCTGATGTCTGCGTTGCTAAAAGCGATAAAGCCCTCCGCGCGCCTTGTGCTGATAGGTGACGCGGATCAGCTCCCGCCCGTCGGCCCTGGGTACGTTTTCCGCGATATTATAGAAAGCGAGCGGTTTTCCACCGTGGTGTTGACTCACATCTTCCGTCAGGCAAGCCGAAGCCTTATCGTTACGAACGCGCACGCGGTGAATAATGGGCAATATATGGACCTTACGAAAAAGGATGCGGACTTTTTCTTTCTCCCACGCCCGAACGACGAGGAGACCGCTTCCACGATAGTTTCGCTTTGCGCCAAACGCCTGCCGAAAACTTACGGCATTACGGCGTTCAGCGGCATACAGATCATAACTCCCTCCAAAAAAGGCGTGAACGGCACAGAACTTCTCAATAACTCTCTACAAGCCTCGCTTAATCCGCCCGACGTATGCAAAAGGGAAAAGCGTGTGCGCGATATCGTTTTCCGCGAGGGCGACAAGGTAATGCAGGTGAAAAATGACTACGACATCGAATGGACGCGTGTTAGTGGCGGCGACGGCGTAGGCATTTTCAATGGCGATATCGGCGTTATAGAGGAAATAAATCTTTCCACAGAGCGCGTTACCGTGCTTTATGACGACAAACGCGCCGCTTACGATTTTTCCATGCTGGACGAGCTGGAACTGGCTTACGCAATAACGGTGCACAAGAGTCAGGGCAGCGAATATCCGATAGTAGTCATTCCGCTTTACAGATATTCGCAGAGATTACTCACACGAAATTTGCTTTACACGGCACTTACGCGAGCACAGAAGATGGTCGTTCTTGTGGGCGACGAGGAGGTTTCCAAGAGAATGATAGAAAACAACCGCAGAACAAAGCGTTATACGGGGCTTTCCTTCATCTTTTCAAAATACGAATGAAACTCTTTAATCTTATTTTCCCGAAAAAGTGTATGGGCTGCGATGAATTTCTGAAGCTCTCGGAGAGCGATGTCTTTTGCCCGATATGCCGCACGAAATATGAAGCGATGAAGCGTGAAAAATGCCGCACGTGTTCAGCGCCGCACGTTATGTGCCGATGCATTGCAACAAAACTGAAGCCGCTTGATATTCCTGTAACGGAACGCCACGTTTTCGCGTTTGACAGTGAGCTTTCTCGCACGCTAATTTACAGATTGAAGCGCAAAAATCTCGGCGCACTGCGCCTTTTTCT
>JBGVFW010000044.1:0-8323 GCA_045121315.1 Eubacteriales bacterium | reverse complement strand
TATATTTACTCGACCGAGCATATTGCGGGTGATAGCATCAGGGTCAATTCTCATACGGCGGCGGTAATGAACAGTACCGTAAGGCTCGGAGAATCAAGCTCCTCGTATTCTATCATCAAGATCACCGTAAAGAACAATACGACCAAGGAGTACGGCTACAGTGCCACTATGCGTCAGTCGGGAATAAACGATGCGACCTACAGTAACGAGGATATCGTTTTCTCGGTTTGCAGCGATGAGGCATGTACAACTCCGCTTGCAAAGAGAACACCTCTGCCCGCAGGGGAAATGCTCACCTTCTACGTTAAATTTTCATATTCGGATTTCGCCACCATTGATGCGGGCGGAGAACAGCTCAACAGTATTTTGAGATTTTATTTCGTTACTCCTATATCCGATATCAAGGACAACGAGTCCGATCAGGTTATTACAAGCGCATTGCATCAGTTCTTGGAGGTACTCAATAACGAGGAGTCCTACAACGAGCTTTACAATGCAATGCAGGCAAAGTATAACGGAAAGGACTGGCACGTTTCCTACATTGGTAACGTGGCGGGCTCGGCGCACACCGATACGGCGGCACTTGACAAGATATTCGATAATATTCTTACTATCAATATCGACGGAGTTGACGTTAACACCACGCTTATCGTAAAGATGGAGAATGTTGACGGAAAGACCAGCACGGGCGGTACGTATAAGGTTCCGACCACGGGAGGAGCCACCTATTCGGGCTGTGAAATGACGCTTTATCTGACTACGGTTGAGATCAATGACGAGACGTTTGACACGTATGACTATATATCTCCCATCTATGCCGTTGTATTTACGAAGGATTCTGCTGATTCCGAGTGGTATCAGCTCGGTGATATGTATAAGGGCAGAGCGCAGTGCGTAGGTTACGTCGGAGGAAGTGATAACGACTCGTTTGATACGGGTACATGGAGATCCACTGAGAGATATTATAACGTGTCCTCAAACTCGGCTATTTCGAGCATCATTCAGAAGAGATACGTCGACAAGAGCGAGCTTTTAGCCAAGATCAATGAAGCGAAGGCGCTCAAGCAGTCTAATTATACGAGCACGTCCTGGGCAGTGCTCAAGGATAAGCTGAGTCTTGCACAGAGCGCGTATAATAGCTATTCGACAACTCAGGCGCTTGTGGAAACAAGATTGCGCGAGCTTACTATGGCTATAGATGATCTGGTATCACAGGTTCAATAATATAAAAATAAAGGGGAGCAAAATGGACACCTACCATAAAGCAAATTTTACCAACCGCAAATACAACAAAAGGAGTACGGGCAATTTTGCCCGTACTCCTTTTCACACCTCTTGCTCTGCAAGGTATAATGTATTACACTTTTGTTTTTCGGGTGATGATGGTGAAGTTTTCACTAACGTGAAAGTGAAGTTGCTTTGCGGTGAAGTTTGTGCTTCGCACAAGTGAAGTTAAGCTTGCCCACTTTGACAAGGCAAAACTTCACTATCCGTAGGATAACTTCACTTACGGAGTAAACTTCACTTGCCCGAATGGGCAAACTTAGTTGGGCGACCTGATTTACCGTAGGTCGCCCAATCTACCCTTATTTTTGTATTGATTTGTAGGCGCGGGCGCGTCCTATCGTGCCGCATTCCTCGATAAGACCGAGTGAGGAGAGAACCTTTACCGCCGAATATGCGTCGATCCCGCGGATATTGGTTGCCTTGGAGAACATTGCGGTCGTGAAGATCTCGGGCAGGGAATCGGGGAGAAACATTTTATAATCATCGGGCGATGTGAAAACGTACGCGCTCTTTAAGGATACGGGGATGAGCTCGTATTTTTTTGTTTTTGTGCGTTTTCTGCTTTTTGAAATTTTTCTCGTTTTATAGTTGTCTGCCTCGATCATAATTCCGATGATCCGCAACCGTTCGTTTGAAATCATCTCGTGAAGGTAATATATTTCCGATAAAATAGAAGCAATTTTTTTGCTTGCCGGGGAGCGCTTGCGAGCTGTGATTGAGCCGTCCTCGTTTATGTAACTGACGTACAGAGTCTCGGGAATCGGATGAATGAGGACGATATTATAGGTCGTATTGCCCAAAATCCACTTGATTTTTTCGGCAAGCGGGCGGAAGCTGCCCGTCTGGATTTCGTAAATCGTATCTCCGTCAAGGACGTCGGCTACGAATTTTCTGTTTTTGGTTTCGTTCGTGCTGCCGATATAACCGTGCGAGCCTTGGATCTTTACCTCATGCTTCGTTTCGTCGTCGCAAATGAATTTTTTGATGACCGCATGCATCTGCTTTTCCGCAAGAGTTCCGATTCCGTTGTCCTCATTGTCTTGAGAAATCGATTTTTCGAGGACGTCGAGCGTAATTTTGCGAAATTTTGCTATATCGCTTTTCGAAAAGCTTATGATATTGGAATTTTTTTCAATATTCATTTTACGTCCTCCTTATAAATATCTCTGATTCTAATTTTATCACATTTATGAAAAATGTCAAGTATGACACATTTATTGTCTGTTTTAATTTTGATTTTCTGAGCAGAATAAATGGTGGGAGAAAATTTTTTCTTCGAAGAAAAGTGAAAAGGGAAAAAGCTTTATGAAAAATACGAAAACAAGGGTAAAGATCTTATTATCCTTTTTGATGGTCTTCTGTTTTCTCATTACGATTTTCAGCGTTTCGGCTATGGCTGCCGAGAGGGATTACAGGGACCTTGAGCTTATTGCGGGGGGAGTTCCGTTTGGGGTGAAATTCAGCATTGAGGGAGTCGTTATTACGGGATTTGCGGATATTGCCACGGCGGATGGGGTTAAGAATCCCGCCTATCGTGCAGGGCTTCGTGAGAAGGATATTATTATAAATGTAAACGGCGAGAGTGTGACGAGCGTGGGCGCACTCGACAGAATAGTTGAGATGAGTGGCGGTAAGGCAATAAGACTTACGTACCTGCGGGCGGGGGAGAATAAGAGCGTAGAGCTTGCGCCCGTGCTTTCGGTAAACGACGGCAAGTATAAGATAGGACTTACGGTCAAGGATGGCGGCGCGGGAATAGGAACTGTAACCTATATTATGCCCGATAGCCTTATGTTCGGAGGCCTCGGCCACGGAATTTGCGAGGCGGAATCGGGAAATCTTGTGAAAATGACCAGAGGAGTGGTGAATAATGTTAAGATCAGCGGAATCAAGAAGGGTGTTGCGGGTACTCCCGGAGAGATCAAGGGAATTTTGGGATTTGAGAAGAAGGGAATTCTTTTCGGCAATACGGCTTGCGGCGTTTTCGGAGTGTTTACCGCTCTTCCGCAGCACGCGTGCGAAAAATATAAGGTTGGCTTACGCGATGAGTTGAAAAACGGCGAGGCGTATATAATTTCAACCCTGGATGCCGACGGCACACCTCAAAAATATAAGGTGGAGATCTCGGGGATCAACCGTGATGCCGATGGCGCGAAGTGCTTTTGCATTAAGGTTACCGATAAGCGGCTTATTGAAAAAACGGGCGGTATTGTGCAGGGAATGAGCGGTTCTCCCATCATTCAGAACGGCAAGCTTGTCGGCGCGGTCACGCACGTTATGATAAATGATCCGACTGTCGGGTACGGCATTTTTATTGAAAATATGTTAAATGCCGCAAATTTTCCCATGGCAAAGGCATCATAAAGCAACAAAACAGGAAAATATATGAAAAAGTTGTCCCTTTTGTAACACACCGAACGAGTGTAATATAATTGGGACAACAGTTTTTTGTCCGATTTTTATGTGAATTTTATTGAAAGAGTGTTGTCCCTATTATAACACACTGGTATTTCTTGGACGATGCTATAGATATTATAAAACTGTAATTTAACCGATAATCTGATAAAAAAATTCAAATTTCAAGATAAAAAGTAGTTTTTTTCTCAATATTGATTTTTATTTCGCATTTTTTTTGCGAAATGCTCTTGACAACATTTCTGTTATGTGATAGAATAGAGGCAAGATCTAACAACGGGAGGATTTTACTATGTTGGAAAAATTTGAAGTGTATAATTTTATGGGATTTAAGGATAATCTAGTATTTGATTTTCATACGTCAAAAAAATACACATACAACACAGACCTCGTTCAAAAAAGCATAATCAAAAAAGCTTTAGTTTTCGGAGAGAACAGCAGTGGTAAATCGAATCTTTGCTATGCTCTTATGGATATTATTTTTCATTTGTCTGACAAAGAAAAAATATTTTTGCCCGAGTCTGTATATTTGTGTGCTAACGGAGATAGCACTAATGCAATTTTTAAGTATCACTTTAAGTTTAACGGAAAAAACGTGCTCTACGAATATGCAAAAAAATCTGCGAGCGAATTGTGTTATGAAAAGCTGTATTACAAAGACGAGCTTGTCTTGGAATACAATTATTTCGACATTTCACATACAGTTATAAAAATCCCGGGTGCAGAACAGTTAAACAAGGTTCGTTTACCGGAGCAACTATCTATGCTAAAATACATATACAGCAACACTATCCAGGACGAAAAATCTATAGTGCGCCAAGTGGTTGATTTTGTTAACGGTATGCTCTATTTCAAGAGCTTGCGTGACGGTAATATGTATATGGGTTATTCTAACGGATCAGACAACCTTTCAAATCTTATTATCAAAAAGGATAAGCTTGAGGATTTCCAAATCTTTCTCTCCGAAATGGGTGTCAATTACAACCTTGAAGAGATTACAACACCGTCAGGCGATAAAATCATAGGCGTAAAATTCAAGAATAAAGTCATTGAATTTAATAAAGTTGCATCTTCCGGTACCAAAACGCTTTGGTTGCTTTATTGCTGGCTTCTTGAATTTGAGAATCTTAAATTCTTGGTAATTGACGAATTCGATGCGTACTATCATTTTAATTTAAGCAAAAACGTTCTCAAGAGGATAAATCAGTTTACTAACCTTCAGGCTGTAATAACAACGCATACAACATTTCTTATGCAGCAAGAAACCACAAGACCGGACTGCTGTTTTATATTAAAGGACAGTGCTATGATTAAGCCCATATGTAAGCTAACAAAAAAAGAAATTCGTGATACAAATAATATCGAGAAAATGTATCGTGAAGGACAGTTTGTCGATTGGTAATACCCCGAAGCATTCGAAAGGAGTGATTAACTTGATTGTTTTATCATTGCATTGAAATTGCTACCAACTTTTTCAATGCCGATATTTCTTTATTCGCGGCTACTACCTATAGCCATCTACCGTTCTGAAGATACGAGTGTCCTTCGGACAAGTGCAACCTCGTATCTTCATACAAATTCTAAATTCTATGAAAATATGAGGTTATAATTTTATGTCAGAAGAAAATGGCACCCGAAAAGGGTGCAAGGATGTTTTTCGCGCATTTTTAGTCAAAAATGCCACGTATTCCGGTACTTTTGAGATTCCAAGCTTGCCTACTTCTAACGAAATTCCCAATAAGTTAATTCCTTTCTCCAAGTGCATTGGCAGTAATGATTATGACTCGTGGGTTCATTTTTATGAGGACGATGCTTATTTCGAGCGTATTTGGAATACACCAAACAAATATTTGCCCATTCTACAAAAATTCAATGGTGTTATTACACCAGACTTTAGTCTGTACCGTGATATGCCTTTGGCCATGCAGATATGGAACACTTATAGAGGCAAAGCTATTGGTAATTGGCTTATCGATAATGGTGTAAAAGCTATTCCTAACGTAAGGTGGGGCGACAAACGGTCTTTTGATTTTTGTTGTAATGGTGTTGGAAACAATGGAACAATTGCTATCGGTTCCCACGGTTGTATCAAGCTGTTAACGGATCGTCCTTTCTTTGAAGAAGGTCTAAGGTATGTTGTTCAGACTCTGCGCCCCAAAACCATCGTGGTTTACGGAGCTGCTCCCGATAAAATATTCGACACCTATCGCAAAATGGGTATTCGTATTCTTCAGTTTGACAGCGTGTTTATGAGCTCACATCGAAAGGCGGTGAGTGAGTAATGGGGGCAGGATTTCACGGAGGATTTGGAAATACACAAGGAGCAGTTGCCGGGGATGCCGTTTATAAAAGTGAGCCCCTAACGTATTTTGAATTCATCTCTAAACGACCAGTAAAAGATGCCGGAGGTGTATATGATGTCGTTGCCCATGGTGAACCAAACGCTATTCAAATTGAGCACAATGGAACAACTATGACATTGGATTCAAGAACATTGGCGAGAATGCTCAAAAACAAAAAGGACTATTCAAGGAAACAACCGATAAGGTTGTTATCTTGTAACACTGGATCAGATCCTTTGGGGTTTGCTCAAAACTTGGCAAACAAACTCGGTGTTGTGGTAGAAGCCCCTACCAAACTTGTTTGGTCGCTACCAAATGGCAAATACTTTGTTGCAGCAAGAAACCCCAACAATCCTAATCGCCCTGATTTTAAAAATCGAGGCAAATTTATTAAATTCTACCCAGGAGGTAACAAAAAATGAGTAACGAGATTTTGTGTGAAAAATGTGGTTCTCCAATGAGACCTTTGGATTCTCAAAAGCCTATCGGTATGACTTGTGATAAGTGCGGTTGGGGATGGGCTACCACATATATCGAGCCTATTCTTTCAGATACCACGACTTATTGTTTAACTATCCGAAAAATGAATTGCCCTGATGCCAAGGCGCTTCGTGTTCTTGCCAATATACTCAATTGCAATTACATTAAGGCAAAAGAACAAGTGACTACGCAAGATGTAGAGATCGCTGATCGTGCTACCAGTATCAAGGAATACGCAATCACGCTTGGTAAAAACGATATTCCTTTTGATATCTCACCCGACTTTCCTTACGAAATAAAGTGAGGTAATTATTGTGAATTTAACGAGTGTAGGGTATTTCAAAGAAATGCTTGACGGTAGTCCGAGCGATCCGTCTATTAAGGATTACGTTAACAAAGGCACAAGTTCTCTTATCGATAGAATTTGTGCTTACTTGGACAACGGCATTCCTCTTATTGTTTCACCGGGAACAGCATTAGATGTTATTGATGAAAGAAAAGGAGTTGCAGGTTCTCCTTCTATTCTTACGGATGGAAAATGGGCTTGGTCAGGCGTATTGTCGTATTATGTGAAAAATTACAATTTGCAACTAAACGACGAATTTATTGAAACCATGATTGAGAACGGATGGAAAATACCTGTATGCGAAAAGGAGTTGGATTATTCAACCATCCTTTTAGACGGCATGTCACTTTAATAGTGTTGAGGTAAGAGTCCAGTTAATCAAACAAAAAACCGTCAGATGCTACCAACATCTGACGGTTGCGTTCTAAAGATACGAGTATCCTTCGAACAAGTGCAATTTTATTATACCACGTTTTCGCAAAATTGCAACACATTTTTTGAAATATTTACAATTTTGTGTTGACAAAAATTTGAAAGATACGTATTCTTTAAGACCTTGGGGTGCCGCATCAATTTTGTGTCGCCCCATTTTAGTTGTTGGAACGATTAGAATATTTTTGTTTTCTTCGTGGAATCATCCAAGGAATGCATTTGCTTAAAAACGCTAAAAAATCAAGTAAAAGAGCTTGCTTGTATTCGTTTGAGTTAAAATATACGCCAAAATACTATCGCAAAGGACGATTTTCTTAACAAGCAGTGTCGAAATAGTCAATAATTTGTAAAAATGTGTTGTCCCTTCTTGACCACACTCGTGAGCGGTTCTCCCATCATTCAGAACGGCAAGCTTGTCGGTGAGGTCACGCACGTTATGATAAATGATCCTACGGTCGGCTACGGAATATTTATTGAGAATATGCTGCGGCAGATGGAAGAGGTTTCGGGGTAAAGAAAAGGCAATATCGCATTTGCGATATTGCCTTTTTGTCATTCTATGCTTTCAGCCATTTCCTTGGCTTCTTCTGCAAGCTTTTCGGCTTCTTCACAAGCAACTGCGGCATCTTCGCAAGCTGCGTTGAAGTTTTCCATTACCTCCTCGGGGGTTATGGTGAATTCGGGATCGGGGTTCTTCTTTGCCTCGGTTTTTGCTTTGTATTCAGCGTTGAGGCGGGCAAGCTCAACTAGGTAAACGTCGATATTATTTACGCATGCGCCGATCTTTTCGGTAAGCTCCTCCTGAATTTCGGGAGCGTCGGTCTTGAGCTTTTTATAAACGTATGCGCCGAGGAATTTATATTCGTCGGAGATGTTCTTTCTTTTAGCCAAGATCTTAATTTTGAGGGCGGCAAGCTCGCCTATCTCCTCACCCTTTTTAGCGGCCTTTTTCGCTATTTCCAATGCATCATTGTAAAATTTATTGAAGTCTGACATAATTTTTCTCCTATGCCTTTTTAAT
>JBGVFW010000043.1:0-3325 GCA_045121315.1 Eubacteriales bacterium | reverse complement strand
TTGAAAAAGACGTTATCGAAACATGGGGAGAGGACGCACTCGAATGTGATGTTCTCAAAGTAGGACACCATGGTTCCAGCACCTCCAGTTGCAAAGCGTTCCTTGAAGCCGTAGACCCTTCTCTTGCCGTTATAAGCTGCGGAAAGGATAACTCCTACGGTCATCCCACAGAAAAAGTTCTCACACGTCTTGCGGAGAACACTTCCGCAACCATCCTTCGCACGGACGAGATCGGCACGGTCATTATCACGTCCGACGGCACTACGATATCCCTTGTAACGGTTGAAACGGCATCGTCTCAATAAAATCTTATTGAGGTCGTATTTTGAAAAAGATTTTCAAAAAATATATAATTTTATTTGTTTTAACTTTGATTTTGGTATTTTCATTACCGTTCCCCGGCTCGGCGGCAGATATGCTTGATTCCGTCGTGTTCTTCGGGGATTCCACAACGGCACACCTCGCTGTTCGAGGCGGTATCCCGCGCGAGCGCGTATGGTCGGGTTCCGAAAGTACCGTTCGCTTTTCAAGCGTAAATTCGGAGCGCTGCGTTCACCTTTCCACAGGCGAAAATTTAACGCTTGCAGACGCAGTGCGTCGTGTAAGACCGCGAGTGCTCGTAATAACGCTCGGTGTTTCCGGAGGGGCGGGAGTGCTTTCGGAGAAGGATTTTAAGGAAACCTACAAAAAGATGCTCCTTTCCGTAAAAGAAGCGTCCCCCCAAACGAAAATATACGTTCAATCCATTCTTCCTCTTTCAGATAAATCCATAAAATATTACAAAAAGATAACCAAAGAGGCTGTCATTACGGCAAACGGTTGGATACGTGAGGTATGCGCTTCCCTTTCCGTTCCGTATATCAACACGCACGATCTGCTCACAGACGAAACGGGTTATTTAAAGCAGGAATATCAGAATGACGAATATATGCACCTCACGAGCGCGGCTTACGAGGTCATTCTCTCCAACATCAGAAGATCAATAGCTAATAATTGAAAGGGTGATTTAAAAAAATGTCAGAACAAACAGCAAAAAAACTTAGAATCTTATCATCGGTGGTACTTATCGCCCAAGCAATAATACACGTGATATTCGCATTCTATTTTATGCGTGAAAAGTTTGCTCTCTCGCTCATATTTGTCGCCCTTGCTTTTGTTTGTATACTTTTGCAGATACCTTTCTATTCAGTAGCGGCGAAGATTTCGAAGGCGACGGAACAAAAACGCACGCAGAATCTTGCGGATATATACTCACCTTCGTATATCAAAACAACTACTTACGAATATAAGAAAAACGAAAAAAAGACAAGCGAACAGCCCGCGGTAAAACCCGCCAAACGCTCCTCTCCTGTGTACGAGGATTTCACGCGTGAAATATCCATTCCAAAGGAAATTTCAAACGCGCAAACGAAAGAACCCCCTGCGTTCGTTTCCACAACGACGATAGACAAAACGATAATCAACAACCGCGAACGCTCCGTTACAAGATTTTCGCAGAATTTCGGTGCTACGCTCTCCGCAGGAGGACTTCACACCGTTGCAGTCACAGAAAACGGTAACGTCAATGCGGTTGGTTATAACGCGTACGGTCAGCGCGACACGGAACGTTGGCAAAACGTGATGTCCGTTGCGGCAGGAACCTACCACACGGTAGGTCTTTACCGCGACGGCACATGCGTTGCCACAGGCTACAATGGTGCTGGACAATGCGACGTTGAAACATGGGCCGGGCTCTGCTCCATTTCCGCCGGTATGTCGCACACGGTCGGTCTGCGCGTGGACGGCACGTGCGTTGCCGTCGGCGACAATACATACGGTCAATGCAACATCGACGATTGGAGAGATATTATCTCCGTCACGGCAGGATATAATTACACGGTCGGCATCAGAGCGGACGGAACGATAGTTGCCGTCGGCGCAAACACAGACGGCGATTGGGGCGGCAATAAGTGGGGCAGTATTTCAGGCATAGCCGCAGGAAGCCTGCACATCGTAGGGCTTCGCAGCGACGGCACATGCGTTGCCGCAGGCAATAACGCAAACGGTCAATGCGCCGTTTCACGCTGGCGTGAAGTTCGCGCTATCGCCGCAGGCAACTATCACACGGTCGCACTCCGTAAAGACGGCACTTGCTCAGCCGCAGGCTACAACGGCTACGGTCAGTGCGATGTAGGAAACTGGCGCGACGTAGTTGCCATCTCCGCAGGAAGAAACCACACCGTCGCTCTCACAAGATATGGAAAAGTCCTCTCTACTGGTGATAATTCCTATGAGCAGTGCAGAACGGGCAGCTTTACGGGAATAAAAATTCCGGGATAAAAAATGTGTCTGCATACACTTATAAGAACAAAAACATCAAATACTGTTCGCAAAATTCAGGCAAATTCCTATAACACAAAAAGACCGCTTGATGCGGTCTTTTTTCATTTTCTCAATAATAGAAATTATGAGTGCCTATTCTGAAAGCGTATGGGCGGTTTTTGGATATCCACGTGTTTGTCGCAAGAACGGGATTCATAAAATAAAGGATATTTCTGTCGATAGAATAGCCCTCAAGGCATATCTTCGCCGCTATGATAGAGTCCGCGTTCGGAGTTTTATAGATAGTGCCGCTTGCCACGGGAGAAAACTGTGTTCCGAATTTCGTATCGAAAATAACGCCGTAGACCGTGTTCGGGAATTGGTTGCTTGCCACTCTGTTGAGCACGACGTTGCCAACGGCTATCTTGCCGCGGAAGGGTTCCGCACCGCTTTCGGCGTATATTATACGAGAAAGCCAATAGACCTCGTTCTGGTCGTAGTAAACATCGCCGGAAAGCGGAACTCCACCGCTGTCCTTGATGTTTACGGTGTAGCTTCCCCCGTTCCATTCAACAGAGCTTGCAAACGCCGCCGCGATAAGACGAACGGGAAGATATAATCTGTCGCCAATATTGCGAACGGGTTCGTCGGACGCAAAATAACGTCCGTTTGCAACGATGTAAGTGTTGCCCTCAGTTATGTATATCTCAATTCCGCGGGCATATATCGTTGCGGTTTTTGTTTTTTCGTTCCAAGATATGCTGTCCGCGCCGAAAAGTTCGCATATCGCGCGCAAAGGAACGTATGTTGTGTCATTGATTATTCTCGGAGTGTCGATGGTTTGAAGCTGTGTGCCGTTTATGTAAACGTTTACTTTCGTGTACGCCCTTGCCTGCGTGGCGGGAGCCAGTATCAGAAAAGCAAACGTCAAACATAAAACAAGCGCAACTTTCTTCTTCATTGTTTCACCTCTTTTTAATAAATTTGAGAAAACATATATGCTTTCTGTATTTATTGTATCATA
>JBGVFW010000042.1:0-2769 GCA_045121315.1 Eubacteriales bacterium | reverse complement strand
CGATTTTAATAGGATACCTTAATTTGACGTGTTGCTCGTCATAACAAGCAATCTTTATTCCCAAAGAACGTTTCCAATCAGAACCGCCACGTAGATAGCTCAAATACTGTCCGTAGCGCGTTTTCATGTTTTCATCGGTTTCACCCTGCGCATAAGCTTTAATCGCCTCACAGGCGCCCTTATAACGCTCAAAAGCGCGATCGAAGAACTCTTCCCCCTCTGGACCGGCTGCATAATCATCTCTTACAGGTTTTTCAAGATTTGCCGGTGTCAAATATGCTCTATTCCATTCGGCAACAAGCTCATATACATCGCGGCCGCCGAACTCGCCGTACCCTTCGTAATCTGTTTCCTTGTACGGCTCTCCAAACGGATTAAGTAAATACACAGTAGTAGGTGCTCCCTCGTATGCATTATAAGCACAAGGAATGCTTTTTCTTGTATCGCTTGTACACCAACTAAAAAGTCCCATAATCACATTTCCCTTTCTGTTTTTTCTTCTCTTTTTTCTTTAATATCATTTTTGTTAGTAACACGTGCAGTATATTCACGAAGTCTGGAATCTAAGTTGTCCGGAAGCACGACGATTTTATCGTTTTGTCTGACAAATCTTTCAGGAGTTTTAAAATATTCAGTAAAATGTTGAGCTAATTCAGCGTTCAAGGAACCAAAGTCCTCCTCTTCCAAACCAACGATCATAAACGTGCCGGCAACGATGTCATATATTTCTCCGTCATCATCACGAAGAGCACGGTTAAGTGGCAAACCATCAAGCTTACCCTCATCGTTGCAAATAAGTGCAACAGGTTCTTCAAAGGGATAAACAGCCTGCACAATTCCACCGACCTCATTTTGAAGCGACTTATATCCGGAAGCAATTTCTTTAATATAAGGCTTTTTCCCGGGCTCAACGATCAATACAGAAATTCTATTACTATCTATATTTTCTTTTGAATTGTCTAACTCCGATGCAAGCTCTTTACGAAGTTCGCGCTTGCTATCATTTTTATATAAGAGTTTTTTCTCAAGCCAATTATTGAAATGTTCTTCCATGTAGTCATCATCTGAAAACTCGAAATCTTCAAATTCACCAAGGCAAGCATACATTTGTCCCTGATACTCTTCGTTGTTAGCATCTGCTCTTGCTACCGCATTATAATCAAAACCGCGATCCTCGCACCATTCGTGCTTATAATGAGTGTAAGCTGTTTTAAGCATCTGATGATAATCAACAGCATTTACGTTGAATGACTTAATAACATTTTCGTCAACGTTAAATGTTTTGCCGGTATCTCTTTCTTCCAATGTAACCGCAAGCAGTTCAACGAAATAGCGAGAATCTGTCTCGGTATTATCGCCTATTTGTAATTCCTCTTCGCTTAAATCGTATGCATTGACAAAAAATTCTTCAATTTTTGTAGCAGAAGCAAGAAATTCAGCTGTAATTTGCTCACGCGTCAATCCCATTTCCTTATATTCTTCGTCCCAATAATCGGGAATTTCAAAATCATTAAAAACCGGTCCGTATCCCGACTCAAAATGGAATACACCGTCTTGTTCTTGTGTACTACCCGCGTCCCAATCAAACGGTACCGACTTACCGTCTACGACAAACGTAAATCCACCAACCGAAAGATTATTAATATCTTCCTTGTTGAGCTGTCGATATACATTCGGTCTTTCAAACTCTCTTTCGTAGAGTCTGAAATCAGCTATTAACGACATTTTCATATTTTATACCTCCAGAGTTATATTCTATATATATATTATACTGCAGTAAGCCGAAAGAAAGACCGGGAAAGCAACAAATTTATATAAAAATTTGCAAAAATATACCTTGATTTGATTTTTGATAACAAAAAAAATACCCCGACTTATGACTGATCGGAGTATTTTCTGCCAAGAATAGTTTTATAGTATTGTTCGGCGGTTTTATCGTCTAAAAACACATTCTCATCCGGCAAATAAGTTACACCGCATCGTTTAAAGTTGCCTTGCGTCGAGAAAGGAAAGCGCGATATTCTTCTACGGAGACCTCGAAATAATACGAAGAGCCACTATTGATAACAATGGCATCATCGCGATCGGTTATTAAGTCGTATCCCTTCACTAAATTGCCACTCCACTCACGTTGATCGTAACGCTTGTTGAATTCGGGCCAGTCCGTGAAGTAAGGCGTGACTCTTATTTCACGCCCATCTTGTATCTTTCGCGTGAGGTATGGAAAATGAATTCGGTTTCCTTGTCCAAATACATTTTCGGTAACAATTTTCCCTTCATTGTTTTGGGCTTGCATAGGCAAAAGAAGAGTGGACTCAGCAAGCTCTTCAAGAACATTCGCTCTTAGTTCGTTGTATACGTCGTTATTGAACCCATGAACCTTCATCCATTGTACTTGGTCTGCGAGTTGAAGCAACGCAATTTTAAGTTTTGGATTCATGGCGGGGCGATTAACAAAAGGAACATCAGAAAAATCCGGTGGAGCAAACATTTGGAAGTTGGTTATACCTAGTCCGTCGATAAACGGATTCACTATAATTCCTTTCACGCCATCACGATAAAAAAGTCGGCTAAAGAAAGGTTCTATGTCAGAGGCATATGCGCAAGACAAAAACAAGCTATAATTTACTTGGTTGCTTATATGTCTTAATGCGACATGTGCATAGTCTACATTTGTAAATACATATAAACAGCCGGATGAAGATACCAGAGGAAAGCCAAGAGTATCATTGTCGATAAAGTATAATACATCTGCAGAACGAATTTTTT
>JBGVFW010000041.1:0-3158 GCA_045121315.1 Eubacteriales bacterium | reverse complement strand
GTAAGGCGGCGCATCGATCCCTGCATAAGCAATCAGAGCGTGCTTGGAGTGAAAGTTCCGAACGTCGCCGATCTCTGCAATTACAAGCGGAGTCAGCGTATCTCCAACACAGGCCATCTCACGAATTAAAAAATATTCGGGAAGGGACTTGGCAAACGCCTGCATTTGTGTTAAAATAGAGGTGCGAGAGGTTTCGATCTCATGCACAACTCGAATAGCTTCCTTGACTACGATCGTGGTGGATGGGGTCATAGGAAGCGCAGGGATACTGTTTTGAACCAGGGCAAAGATCTCTTCTGCCTGGCGTTCGTACATGCGGTATCCCTGTTTTTTTGCCCAAGAGCAGTAACCCGAAATGAATTTCTTCTCCCCCATAGCGGTGATCTTGTCAAAATGCAAGTATTTCAGCACAAAATCCGTTAATTTGTGGTGTGGATCCCGGTCCTGGAGTACGTCGGCAATACCCGGCATAACGTTGTCGAGAAGATTACCCAGCGAGATTTTTGCCTTTACAAGCATAGACGTAAGCTGAAAATACTGCCGTGAGAGCAGTCGTAGCTCGCGGTATACCTCATCCGTCGGCTTGGCACGTTGCAGATCCTGCCAATAGGTAAGACCGAATGCAGCGATTTTAGCTGCATCAATCTTATCCGTCTTTGCTTTGCGAATGTCCTGTGCACAAAACTTTTTCATACGCAGAGCGTTGACCACACAGACAAAAATATCTGCTTCAAGTAGCTGCGCTACCACGGGTAAATGGTAGTGCCCGGTAGCTTCAAGTACTACGCGAACCTCCTCGTCATACGAGCGAATATCCCGTATGAGTCTCGTAATTTCTTCGGCGGTATGTAGAATGTCGTAGGGTGTCCTCAGAACCTCTCCGCCGGGTTTTAAAAAGCATACTGTGCTTTTTCCTTTTGCGATGTCGATACCAACGCAGATCATAAAAAATCCTCCTGTTTGTTGTTTCTGCAATGTAACCGTTTCAGCTTATTACGATTCATTTTGGCTCGTGACGCGGACGCGATTTTTGCAGGGGCTCGCCCCTGCAAAATCGGAACAACCTGCTTAATCGAATCTTTATAACAAGAGAACGGATGACGCTTTGACTACCGAACGCGAAGTTCAAAGAAAAGCTCGTCAGTCCATTGCTCTCTTATTATAACAAAAATAAGCATAGCTGACTATACCGTTTTGCTCAGTATAGGGCTATGCTTATATTGTACCAAAGAATAAGCGCGGAGAAAAAATAATTTATATTTTCGAAAAAGGTCTGGACTTCTGCAACCTTCTGTGGTATTGTTGTGTGCTAACAGGAGGTACAAAAATTATGGATATCATCAACGAACTATGGTACGGAAACATATCCCCTTTCGAGCAATGCACTCGTGGTGACAAACGGCTGAAGGAACTGCTGAAGTTGGTTGCCCGAAACCGTGAGGAACTGGACGGAACACTCGCAGATAAGCAAAAGGAGATTCTTGAAAAATTCGAGGACTGCATGAACGAGATGCATAGCATTACTGAGCGTGATGCCTTCTCATACGGCTTCCGACTCGGAGTGCAACTGATGTCTGAAGCTTTCCTTCTGCCCTTGGGTGAGGATGAATAGTAATAACCTAAACACAGATCAGGCATCGGTGAAATATCCGATGTCCTTTCTGTTAAATGAGCGAACTTCGCTATTCATTATAAATCAACTATAATCTGCGATGTTCCATTGACAAAATACATAAAAAGTGGTATAATAAAATAAATATTTATTTCTTTTTGTCGGAGGAATATATGATGTCAAATGAAACCGAAAGATGGTATTCACTTAAAGAGATTATGGAGCATCTCGGCGTTAGTCGCGATACCGTGTTGATTTGGATTGCAAAGCGCGGTATGCCTGCATCTAAAGTCGGACGTCTTTGGAAATTCAAGGTTTCCGAAGTAGACGCTTGGGTGAAAGATGGCAAGGCGGCAGAATAAAAACAAACATAATGATTTAATATAACTGTCCCTTTTATGAAACACCAGAAGTGTTAATATTCTATCTATCAAAGTCTAATTTCGAGGTGAACAAAATGTTATGTGATCTGATAAAGAAAATAAGTGATGCTTTCATTAGTGAAGCGGTTGCATCACCGGCACTTTTAGCTGATATGGCTAAAATGGAAAAGTATATGGCAGAAAGTTATAGCGGACGAGTTTTCATTGAGTTATTACAAAATGCCGATGACTGTAACTCTACCAAAATCCTTATTACCGAATTGAATGGTAACATTATTTTCGCAAACAACGGACGTCCGTTTGATGAAAATGATGTTATGGCAATATGCCGTTCGGGAAATAGCAATAAAAAGCGAGGGGAAACAATCGGTTATAGGGGTGTGGGCTTCAAAAGCACCACATATTTGACAGATGAAATATTGATATATAGCGATAAGGCTTGCTTTACATTTAGCAAAAAAATCTGCTCGCAAAAATTATCTATCCCCGAAGAAAATATCCCTATGATTCGTGTCCCTCTGTTTGTTGAAGCTATCGATAACAGTATTTTAGTTAAACTGCGAGAATTGGAACAGCAAGGATACAAAACTATTTTTGTATTCAAAAATGCAAAAATTAAAGAATTTATTGAAGAACTTGACCAAGTAGATAATGGGATGTTTATTTTCTTGAATAATGTTGAAGAATGCAGCATTAAAATGGGAACTTTTTCAAAAAGCATCTCTTTGTCGAGAGAGTCAAGCAAGGGTGGATGCTTAGTAAGATTCTTGGAAGAATCAAATGACGCTTGGTATGTTGTGTCTTACAAAAACACTTCCTTGGGATTTAAGTATGACATCATCAATAAAAGAATAGTTGCTTGTAATGAAAACGAACAAGTTTATCATAGTTATTTGCCGACTTATGATAAAGTCTTGTTTCCCGTTAAAATCAACGCTGATTTCACAACAGATCCGTCGAGAAAACATATTACTGTTGATTCAAAGACGGAAATGGCGCTTGCTGACATAGCTGAGAATATATTGCTTATTGTAAATTCCATTTTTGAAGATAACAATGATGTGGATTTCAGTGAATTCTTTTCAATTCTGTGTAGCAATAGCGGCTTTTCAAAATGCAACAGTTATTTAAAACAGCAAATAAAGCTTCACTTATTGGGTATT
>JBGVFW010000040.1:0-8033 GCA_045121315.1 Eubacteriales bacterium | reverse complement strand
GCGCTTGCTTGGTAAAGCTTTTCAGCAATAGCATAGTAAGCTTTCTTGAAGGATTCGATAGCGGCTTTGATATTTTCCGTATCGTTCGTCTTGAGAGCTTCGCGGAGCTTATCCGCTTCTGCCTGAGCCGCAGCTTTGTCTTCGGCGCTTATCTTGTCGCCCGCTTCTTCGAGAGTCTTTTCACTCTGGTAAAGAAGAGCTTCTGCTTCGTTCTTCGTGTCAACAGCTTCTTTAACCTTCTTGTCTTCATCCGCATATTTTTCTGCGTCCTTAACAGCGCGGTCTATATCTTCTTTACTCATATTCGTAGAAGAAGTGATAGTAACATGCTGTTCTTTACCTGTACCAAGGTCTTTAGCCGTAACGTTTACAATACCGTTAGCGTCTATATCAAACGTAACTTCGATCTGAGGAACGCCCTTGCGAGCCGCAGGGATACCGTCAAGGGAAAATCTACCGAGCGTAGTGTTAGCGCTTGCAAGTTCGCGTTCGCCCTGAAGAACGTGGATATCAACGGAAGTCTGGTTGTCTGCCGCCGTTGAGAATACCTGAGATTTCTTAACAGGGATAGTTGTGTTTCTTTCGATGATCTTTGTGCAGATGCCTCCAAGTGTTTCAATACCGAGGGAAAGAGGTGTAACGTCGAGGAGAAGGAGGTCTTTAACTTCGCCACCGAGTACGCCGCCTTGAATAGCCGCGCCGATAGCAACACATTCATCGGGGTTGATACCCTTGAAGGGATCTTTGCCAATAAACTTCTTAACTGTTTCCTGAACTGCAGGAATTCTTGTGGAACCGCCAACGAGAAGAACTTTGTCTATCTGAGAAACAGAAAGTCCCGCATCGGAAAGCGCTTTCTTGCAAGGTTCGATAGTAGCGGCAACGAGGTCTGCTGTGATTCTGTCAAATTCAGCGCGTGTGAGCGTTGCGTCGAAGTGTTTCGGACCTGTTGCGTCTGCTGTGATGAAGGGGAGGTTGATGTTTGCGCTTGTCATGCCGGAAAGCTCGATCTTAGCTTTTTCAGCGGCTTCTTTAAGTCTCTGAAGCGCAGATTTATCTTTGCGAAGGTCAATGCCCTCTTCTCTCTGGAACTTGTCTGCAATCCATTCGATAATTCTGTTATCGAAGTCATCGCCGCCGAGCATTGTGTTACCGTTTGTTGCAAGAACTTCGAACACGCCGTCGGAAATCTCAAGGATAGAAACATCGAACGTACCGCCGCCAAGGTCGAATATCATGACTTTCTGTTCTGAGCCTTCTTTGTCTACGCCGTAAGCGAGAGCAGCCGCCGTAGGTTCGTTGATAATACGCATAACTTCAAGACCTGCGATCTTACCTGCGTCTTTAGTTGCCTGACGCTGTGAGTCGGAGAAGTATGCGGGAACTGTGATAACAGCCTGTGTTACAGTTGTTCCGAGGTATGCTTCAGCATCCGCTTTGAGCTTCTGAAGGATCATAGCGGAAATTTCCTGAGGTGTGTACTTTTTGCCATCAATGTCTACTTTATAATCTGTACCCATGTGACGTTTGATACTCATAATTGTTTTTGTGGGGTTTGTGATCGCCTGTCTTTTTGCAACCTGACCAACAAGTCTTTCGCCTGCTTTGTTGAAAGCAACAACGGAAGGTGTCGTTCTCGCACCTTCGGGGTTTGTAATAACGGAAGGTTCGCCGCCTTCATAAACCGCTACGCAAGAGTTTGTTGTACCAAGGTCAATACCGATAATCTTTCCCATAATATATATCCTCCGTAAAATGAATGATTTCTAAAAATTTTTTATATGTTTATGATTTTTTGGCCACAGTTATGACGGCCGTGTTTTTGCTGTTTGTTTAAGAAATTTTGTTGTTCTAGCCGCAGTTTGCAACCTTTACCATTGCAAAGCGGATAACTTTGTCGCCGGGTTTATATCCGCGCTGGAATACTTCCGCAACTACATTTTCGCCAAGGTTTTCGTCCTCCGCCTGCATAATAGCGTTGTGGAGATTGGGGTCGAACTGATCGCCCGCCTCGCCAAAAGCTTCGATTCCAAGCACTGAGAGTGCGCCTTTAAACTGATTTACGATCATGTTAAGACCTTCCGTTATACCGTCCGTGCCAACGAACGTGTTAGCACGTTCGATATTGTCAAACACGGGGAGAAGTGCTGTTATCGCGTCCGCATAAGCGTCGCCGTAAGCGCTTTCACGCTCCTTCTGCGCTCTCTTGCGGAAGTTATCGTATTCAGCAAGCATGAGGAGATATTTTCTCTTCATTTCTTCGAGTTCTTCTTTTGTTTTGTCGAGCTCTTCGGAAAGTTTTGCGTTTTCCTCGGCTGCCTTTGTCTTTTTGTCTTTTTTCATTTCCTCGGAAGCCTCTTCTTCCTTTTCAAGTTCCGTTTCGGGAACGTCCGTACGTTTTTCGTCCATTATACGTTTCCTTTCAAAAATTTATGATATAGGAATGCTCGCTACGGCTGGTCGTCGCCGTCGGGCAATACCTTTCCTTCTATTATACCTGTTATTTTCTGCGTAAGATATTCCACCGTGGAAATAACCTTTGAATAATCCATTCGACTTGGTCCGAAAACGCCTATCGCGCCGACCACTTTTCCGTCCACAGTGAGCGTTCGGAAAATAAAAGCGGAATTGGATGCGAATTTGCTTTCATCGTTGTCGCCGATAAAAACATTTACCTTATCCCTGTCGGATTTGGAAAGCATATCTATGAAATCTTCCTTGTTTTCTATCATGGAGAAAACTCTCTTTAGCTGTTCCACATTCGAAAACTCGGGATATTCCAAAAGTTTGTTTACACCTTCAAACTTAACATCTGTATCGGAAGACGTTGCTACCGCGTTGTAAAACGCTTTTATAGTTGGGTTTACAAGCTTTGCGGCATCGCCCATTGCGCTTTCCATTTTGACTATGGTAGAGTAAGTTATATCGTCCGGAGTGACGTTTACGCAATATTGATTGAACAGCACCAAAAGCCGCGTCATATTATCGTCGTCCACGACGATATCAACGCTCACCTGCTTCGTCTTGACGCTTCCGCTGTTCATCTTCATAACGAGGAGGAATTTATACTCATCCAATATCATATAAGAAAACGCGCTGACCGTTTCCTTTTCGCTCGCCTTAATGGCAACTGAGGTGTAATTGGTCATCTTAGCTACGAGTTTGGAGGCTGTCTGGATTATCGAGTCCATCTCGCCCATTTTGCTTTTGAGCATATTGTTGAGAGTTACAATCTCTGCGGCGGTCAACTTGTAGCTTTCCATAAGAGCGTCAACGTAAAAACGGTAACCAAGCTTTGTAGGCACACGCCCCGCAGAGGTGTGGGGCTGTTCAAGATAGCCCATTTCTTCAAGTTCTGCCATTTCGTTTCTTATGGTCGCCGAAGAAAAAGGTATCTCGGCAGAAGTGACAAGATATTTGGAGCCGATAGGCTCGCCCATTTCAATATGAGCTTCGATTATGGAGCGAAGTATGCGTTTTTTTCTCTCGCTGAGAGGGCCGCCATAAACAAGTTCACCTGACATTTTATCACCTGCGTTTGAATTTTAGCACTCGATTTGCTCAAGTGCTAATCTATATTAAGAATTTACCACTAACTCGCCTTTTTGTCAATAGTTTTTGCGCATTTTTTTGTTAAGAATTTGTGAATTTCATCACTTCCGCAAATCGTTTGCCAATCCACTTTTCCGAAAGGAAGAAATAAATAGTTTCCTGCAAAATTACCCTAATATAAAAAGAAAAAATATCACACCTATTGACAAAAATCCCTTTTCATATTATTATAAAAGTACCGCAACTGAATAGTCAGGGGTGCTGATAATTAAATCGGCTGAGATGAGGATATTTTTTTCCGAAAACCCTTAACCTGATACGGATAATGCCGGCGTAGGGAGATTATAGGAGATCATTCTTGGATTTTTGACTTTTCAAGGATCTTTCTGTTTATATAATTACCGCACATCGACATTTTAGGTGCGGTAATTTTATATTTACAGGAGGTTTTTCAAGACATGAAAAACAAAAACACAGCAAAAGCTCTGACCGAGAGCGCCATAATGATTGCGCTCTCCACAGTTTTGAGCATCCTCAAGATCGCCGATATGCCGCACGGTGGCTCGGTAACCATCGCCTCCGCTTTGCCCATCGCGATAATCGCTTACCGCTACGGTGCAAAATGGGGCCTTCTCGCAGGCACAGTACACGGAGTTGTTCAGCAGCTCATCGATCTTTCCACTCTTTCGTGGTTCTCCACATGGCAAAGCGTAGTCGCAGTAATTCTTCTCGATTATATCGTTGCTTTCACAGTGATAGGGCTGGCGGGCATATTCCGCAAGCTCATCAAAAACCAGGCAGCCGCCCTTTCGCTTGGATGTGCACTCGTTTGCCTGCTCCGTTACATATGCCACGTTATATCCGGGGCGACAGTTTGGGCGGGTCTTTCGATACCCACAACAGCGGCCCTCTCTTATTCATTTATCTACAACGCAACTTACATGATTCCCGAAACAATAGTTCTCGTCATCGCCGCACTTTACGTCGGCTCCGCCATTGATTTCCGCGTCGCAATGCCCACCCGAATGATAAGAGCAAACACGCCCGCAAACGTTACGTGGGTATACCCTGTTGCAGGACTTCTTGCAAGCGCCGCTGTTATCTTTGACGTTGCCAAGATATTCGAACAGCTTCAAGACGGCAAATCAGGCGAATTCTTCATAGAAGGTATTAAAAACGTAGATTGGCTTGAGATAATCATCATGACCTCCGTCGTCGCAGTAGTCGTTGTAACTCTCCTTATCGTTCGCAATTCTCTTGTGAAAAAGGCTGATTAAATTATTATTAAAAGAAAGAACAAAACATGAAAGCAGTTATTATCACCCCTTGCATCTCTTCTAAAATAAAAGACGTCATTGATATCGAAAAAGAAGACTTCGTTATCTGCGCGGACAACTCATTTGTAAAAGCTCTTGGGGAAAACATACGTATCGACCTCATTATCGGTGATTTCGACACAGGCACGCCATCCGCCTTTCCAATCGGCACGGAAATTTTGAAATTTCCCATCGAAAAGGACGATACGGATACGATGCTCTGCATAAAGGAAGCCGAAAAACGTGGCTTTACCGAAATCGTCATAGTCGGCGGACTTTCGGGAAGGCTTGACCACACTTTCGCAAACATTCAGTCCATCGCATACGGAAAGGCTAACGGTCTTAACATCAAAATCTCAGACGGAGAAAACGAAGTTTTTCTCATTCACCCGGGGAAAATTACCCTTGCCAAAAAAGACGGCTTTTCCCTTTCCGTTTTTGCTTACGGAGATAACGTCGAAGGTGTTTGTGAGCGCGGAGTAAAATACCCCGTTGAAAATGTCGCGCTTACAAGCTCGTTCCCCCTAGGCGTGAGCAACGAAATTATTGCAGACGAGGCAGAAATATCTCTTTCAAAAGGTTTACTCCTAATCATTCTTTCAAAATTCAATTAAATTTATTCACATAAAAGAAAAAACAGGAAACGTAAAGCGTGATGTTCTTAGCGGAGAAATCACAAATAAATTTACTCATGTGGTGCAAATTTGCTCTGCAGTAGACAAATAATAATCCCCTACAGATTATTGAATCTGTAGGGGATTTCTACTATAGCACATATTCCATTGTGAGGTTTTTAAAGTTCTCGCATTCTGTCTCCGCAACAATCGAAAAGCCTAAATGTTGCCAAAAAGACAAGCCGCTGATATTATTGTCTTGAACAGACAAACGAATACACTTGATATCTGTTTGCTTCAGGGAATCAATTAGTGCTTTGATACATTTAGAACCGATGTGTTTTCGTTTAAACTTATTATGTACAAGAAATAGACCGAGCCATAGTATGTCTGCACAAGGGTACCCCTCAATCAAAAACAAACAAGCTACCGCCTCGTTGTTATAGCAGAATCCTATATTGTGAATATTGTTTTTTGATATGCCATCAATGGAGTATTCTATGGTATCAATACAATCTTTTTTTGTAGCAGGATGTCCATCTGTAATTATATAGTATTCTTCGTTGCAATAAAAAACATCTTCGTACTTATCAAGTTTGTTTATTGTTATAGGTTCTATAGCATATCCATTTAAATATATATTATGCATGCCGTGTACTCCTGTTTCGGTTTTATCGCCAGTTTCGCCTTTGTATTACAAAGGCTTCGGGCAAAGCCCATACCCCTACTCTTGTTTTGCTTTGATTGTATTTAGCGAGGATATCAGCATTCTGCGTATAGCACCGCAATCATTTTGAATTGATTTATAAATAGGTTCTTCTATACAACCCGTTTCAAATAAAAGCTCAAGCCAGTACTCAGTTTCATAGCATTCTTTTTGCGCAATTTCAAGCTTTGATATGAAATCCTTTGTACCTTGTGCATACTGCGCCTCGTGAATATTGGCTCCAATAGAAGTGCCCGAACGCAATAATTGATTGATCAGTACAGATTCTCTGTGTTCGGATTTCATGTTACGGCAGAGAAAAACAATATTTTTTGCGAAAGCCTTTGCCTTATCTCTTAAAATGCTGTTTGACATAGTATCACCTCTACCTATATTATACAATGAAACCAACTATTAGTCAAGTTATATTCCGACTTCGTCGGAGTGATATTATTGCTGCCGCAATAGTGATATTGAAGCCTTACGGCTTCAGTGATATTCTATTCGCCCTAAAACTCGCGAAGCGAATACCACTCGGCGTAAGCCGAATATCACTGCAAAGCAATAGAACTCGCCGCAGGCGAATAGAACTGGCGTGATACTCCGTTAAGAGTATCACGCCAATATCTCCTGTTTTTTTCTTTTAACGTAGGAAATTGCGATAAATCACACTTCACCTCTTCCATCGCGACAAAAGTCATGCAACCCTCCCCTTTGGGGAAGGTTGCAGCATAAGCTGATGGAAGAGATTTTAATCTGTTTCAGTGCAATTTTCTATGTTATAAAGAAAAAAGTTCCCGTTTTGAAACGGGAACTTTAATAGATTTAATTAGCCTTCGTACGTTGTAGCGTCGAGAACATAGTCTGCCCAACCGTTAGCCTTGAACCAAGTTTCAGCAGCAGAGCCTACTGTTACATAAACTTCTTTGAGTTTCTTGTTTACAGAAAGGTCGGCAAAAGCACCTTCTTCAATAACGAGTTCAGCGTTGTTTGAAACTTTGATAGTTTTGAGTTTAGCGCAAGAATCGAACGCGCCTGCTTTGATGGATTTAACGGAATCGGGAATTACAATAGTTGTAAGGTTCTTGCAGCCGTTAAATGCGTTAGCTCCGATAGTTTCGAGGTTAGCGGAAAGTGTAACACTTGTCAAACGTGTGCAATCTTTGAATGCGCTTGCGCCGATAGTCTTAACAGAATCGGGAAGTACGATGGATTTGAGCCAAGGGCAACCGCTGAATGCATACTTAGGAATTGCCGTCATCGTAGAAGGAAGAGTTACGTTTTCAATAGCAGCGCAATTAACAAATGTGTAATCGCCGATAGATGTTACTGTTTCGGGAACAACAACCGTAACAAGTTTGGAGCAACCGTCGAAAATTCTTTCTCCGATGGACGTTACGCTTGCGGGGATGAAGTCAACAGTAACCAAACCGGAAGCAGCGAAAAGACCTTTGGGGAGAGATGTGATCGTTGTGGGGATAGAAACGCTTTCAAGATTGTTGCAACCGGAAAAAGCATATTCACCTAATTTTGTAACTGTGTAAGGAATATATACAGTTTTAACACTAGACTGAGCAAAAGCAGACAAATAGATTTCAGTAACTGTGTATGTCACGCCATCTTTTTCGATATAAGCGGGAACTACAACGTCAGCGGGGATATCTGTGTATACGCTTATAATTTTAGCTGTGCCATCTTCTGATGTTTTGTACTTGAAGTAACCGATATCTGTAGGTGTATGACCTTCGAGCACATCGTCGGGAATAACGAAGTTGCTGGAAGTAGATGTATCACCGCCGTTAGAATCTGTCGTTTCAACTGTGTCGTCAGTATTTGACTGAGTAT
>JBGVFW010000039.1:0-4839 GCA_045121315.1 Eubacteriales bacterium | reverse complement strand
TAAGGAAGTACATGACCATAACGAGAGGCAAGAAGCCTACTACTGCACCAACACCGCCGATGATACCGTCAACGATGATGGACATAAGCAGGGGATTTGCACCCTCCATAAGACCCGCTACCCATTCTCCGAACATTTCGATAAGTGTTACAAGGCCGGGGATAGCCACGCCGCCGATCTCAACGCCCTCTGCGATCCAAACGCCGAGCCATGCCTGGGATATCTGGAAAACGAGGAACATAATAACCGCAAAAATGGGAAGTCCCGCCCACTTGTTTGTGAGAATTGCGTCTATCTTGTCACCGAAATTACGGTTTTTGGTAAGAGTCTTTCTGGTTTCAACCGCTTCAACGACTGAATTTACAAACTCATAACGCTTTTTGTCCTCCGCTTCAACTGAAGTCTTGTCGGAAAGATCTATATCCGCCTGCACGTAGGGAGCGGTCTGTACCTTGCCAACTATTTCGGTTACTGCCAAAATAACGTCGGACAGACCCTTTTTGGATGTGGAGATCGTTTCAACTACGGGGCAGCCGAGCTTCTCGGAGAGTTCCTTTGCGTTGATCTCGTTTTGCTTTTTCTCGTTTGCGTCCGTCTTGTTAAGCGCTACGACTACGGGGATACCAAGCTCAAGAAGCTGGGTGGTGAAGAAAAGGCTGCGGCTGAGGTTAGTCGCATCTACAATGTTTATGATCGCGTCGGGATGCTCGTTCTTGACGTAATCACGGGTAACGCTTTCTTCACTTGTAAACGGCGACATGGAATATGCGCCGGGGAGGTCGACCGCGATAAAATCGCAGCTGCCCTTGCAGTATTTTTTCTTTATGGGATGTTCTTTTTTGTCAACGGTAACGCCCGCCCAGTTGCCGACCTTTTCGTTTCTGCCGGTCAGAGCGTTGTACATCGTGGTCTTACCGCTATTGGGATTGCCTGCTAAAGCGATTCGCATTTGTAATTTCCTCCTTGAGAAATCTCAAAAATTTTTGGTATTATAATGTGTTTTTATAATCAGTATTAATAATGTTTCAGTTACCTATGGCTAACTGAAATCCCAAAAAAGAAAACAGCGTTTCGCTGAAATCTTTTTTATATCTTTATCGCTTCGGCAAGCTCGCGGTCGATATTATATCGGCCGTCCTTTATTGAAACGACGCAGCCGCTTTTGCGGTGCTTGACTACTGTGATAGGCTCGCCTGCGTAGCAGCCGAGAGAAAACAGAAAGGCATCAAGCTCTTCGTCGTCAGTTTCGATAGCAGAAATAATATATTCCTTGCCTTCCTCTGCTTTTGTCAGATTCATAATTTCGCCCTCCTGTCAGTGTTTAGTTACCCATCGCTAACCGTAAACATTATACTCGTTTTTCACCGTAATGTCAATAGCTTCATGGAAAAATTTTCTTGTTTATTGTGATTTTGTTGAATTTTTAAAAATGAATTTTAAAATAGGCAGTTCTTTTTTGTGCATAATTGCACACGTGCGCTTATTTTCTCAAATTTCACTTGATTTTTTCGCGCTTTGGGTGTATAATAAATAATAAGGAAACAAAAGGAGGTGCCTAATATGGGATTGCATAGCTCGGGCGAGATGTATCTTGAGAGCATATTTGTCCTGCGAGAAAAGCTTGACGGAGTCCACGCGATCGACGTATCCGAATATATGGGATTTTCAAAGCCCAGTGTTTCAAGAGCACTGAAGCTGCTCAAAGCTGACGGATATATTGACATTGACGCCTTCGACCATATTACGTTGACCGACGCGGGCGAGGAGATCGCAAAGAAGATCTTTGAGCGACACACTATACTCACGAGTGTTCTTGTGCGACTCGGGGTTGACGAGAAGATCGCCGCTGAGGATGCCTGTAAGATCGAACACGACATAAGCGATAAGACTTTTGAAGCTATTAAAAGATATATTGAAGATAAATAATGATAGCCCGACCGATCGGTCGGGCTTTTTTACGTTCTTTTTGAAAAATAATTTTTCGGCGTGGTTCCGTATACCTTCCTAAAGCAACGGTAAAACGTGGTGAGGGAATTGAAGCCGCATTCACTTGCAATGGTTGCAATCGCGGGATTTTTTTGATCCTTGGCGCGCTCCATAAAGTGCTGTACTCTTACGATGTTTATGTAGTTGCTAATGTTTTCGCCGACGTAGTGATTGAAAAATCTGGAAAAATAATACTTGTTGTAGCCAAAATGTGAGGATACGGAGTCGAGGGTAAGGTCGGCGCTGTAATTCGCATCAATGTATTTTAAAACGTCGAGAATGAAGTCGATGCCTCCCTGATTTTCAATCGGCAGGGATTGATAGTGCTTAAAAAGATGCCCCATGATTATATTTATATAGCCTTTTTTCACGAGCGAGGGCATTTGTCCGTGACCGTAATACAAAAGGTCGATGAATTCGAGCAGGGTGCGATTGAATTCCTTGTCGTCAAGCTTTATGGAGAGAGTGGACCTTTTGAGGATCTTGCCGACGTCGCCGCTGTAATTCGTCGGAATGACCATAAAATATTTCGTATATTCGGGAGCGGGCTCATAGCTGTGAACGTAATAGTTGTGTACGAAAATAATGTCGTCGGGCTCGGCGATGACGGTTTTGTCGCCAACAGTCGCCTTCATTTTTCCGGATATAATGTAAAGAATTTCGATGCAGTTGTGAAAGTGCTTCGGGACGTCGCCGTCGATGTTTATACCTATAGCAAAATTTGGATCTCGGTCGTGGTGATGCTCGTAAATGATATTTTTCATTTTATTTTCCTCAAAAGTCAATATTTGAAAAGAAATACTGTAGTTTTGCTATTGAAATTATCAATATTTGATGATATTATAACATTAAAGACATAAAAAGTCAAGTTAAATTATATTAACGGAGGGCAAAATATGAAAATCGGTATTATCGGCTACGGCGGAATGGCAGGACATCACCATACGCACATTATTCCCGTATTCAATAGAGAGGGCTATCCCGAGGTGGTTGAGGTTAAGGGCGTTTACGATATAAACCCCGCGCGTTGCGAGATCGCGGCAAGTCGCGGACTCGTTGTATATGATAGCGCAGAGGCACTTCTTTCCGACGAGGAGATCAAGGCAGTTCTTGTTGCGACTCCCAACGATTGGCATATGCCTTACGTTGTAATGGCGGCGGAGTACGGCAAGCACGTTATCACGGAAAAGCCCGCTGCGCTTTCGAGTGAAGAGACCGCTAAAATGTATGAGGCGGCAAAGAAAAACGGCGTTGTTTTTACGCCCCACCAGAACAGACGCTGGGATGAGGATTTTCTTGCGATCAAGGAAATCGTTGAGAGCGGAGAGATTGGGGAGGTTTATAAGATCGAGTCGAGAGTTGTGAGCAGTAACGGTATTCCCGGCGCGTGGAGAAAGTGCTTCAAGCAGGGCGGTGGCATGATGCTTGACTGGGGCGTTCATCTTATTGACCAGGCGCTTCTTATGATCGACTCCCCCGTAAAATCGGTTTACTGTGATTATTCATACATCGCGGGCGAGGACGTTGACGACGGCTTCGATCTCGAGATCAAGTTCGAAAACGGTGTTATTTACAGAATCGTGGTTGACACGAATATGTTCATTCAGATGCCTCGTTGGAGAGTTTACGGCCGTGAGGGAACTGCGGAGATCACCGACTGGGCGATGAACGGTAAGATCGTCAGCGTGCTTCAGAGAGTTGACGATCAGCTTGAAGGAATCCGCGCGGGCAACGGCTTTACGAAGACCATGGCGTACAGACGCGCCGAGACCGTTCAGGAAAGACCCATTGAAAGAGTATGGAGCGATGCGAACGCGTTCTACCGCAACTTTATGGACGCGGTACTCAATGGCGACCCCACAACCGTTAAGGAAAATCAGGTTATGCGCGTATTCAAGGTAATGGAAAACGCGTACAGATCCGCGCACGAGAACAGAGTGATCGAGGAGGTTATCTGATTATGAAGACGGTAACCGTAGTTACAGAGCTTCGCGCGGGCGGTAATGAGATTGGCTTTAACGCCGCTTATCCGGAGGGTATGGATGCTTGCCTTTGCTCGCTTGTTTCCGACGCGGGCTATAAGGTCAATTTGATACATACCTCTCCCGAGCACGATGGCAGCGCGCTTACGGATGAAATACTTCAAGAGACTGACGTGTTGATCTGGTGGGGACACGCGTTCCACCATTTCGTGCTTGATTCGGTTGCAGAGAGAGTTGCAAACAGAGTAAACCGTGGCATGGGTATTATTTTCTTGCATTCCGCGCACTTCTCAAAGCCCTTTAAAAAGCTTATGGGAACCTCCTGCGCTCTTTCATGGCGAGAGGCCAATGAAAAAGAAAGAGTGTGGGCGATCGATCCCGTTCACCCCATCGCGTGCGGAATCCCCGAGAGCTTCGTTATCGAGCGCGAGGAAATGTACGGCGAGCCGTTTTATATCCCCACTCCCGACGAGCTTGTGTTCCTCGGTTGGTTTAAGGGGGGCGAGGTCATGAGATCGGGTTGCGTTTGGCGTCGCGGCAGAGGAAAGGTGTTCTTCTTCCAGCCGGGACACGAAACCTTTCCTACGTATAAGAACGGGCACGTTCGCAGAATTATTCTGAACGCGATCGAATATATTATGCCTGATGAGGTGGCGTCATCGTTGGGCGGTGCGCACGTTCCCGTCCCGCTTGAGCCCCTTGATTAAAAAAATTCAAGCCCGACCGCAAGTGATATGCACCCCAAAAGTTAGACACTTTTGGAGGTGCATATTTTTATGAGTAAAACAGGAAGAAAAAACAAAAACTACTCGCCAGAATTCAAAATCCGTGTTATAATGGATATGCGAGAACACCGATTGAGCTACCATGA
>JBGVFW010000038.1:0-1186 GCA_045121315.1 Eubacteriales bacterium | reverse complement strand
ATGATTTGAAGGATTTTATTGTGGCGCGAATTTTTCATGGTTCGGTTTCTCCTTATTTTTTATTCATTTTTGTGCTCAAAATATCAAAGAAACGGTTTTTGTTGACTTTGACAAGTTTTGTTTTTAAGGGCGATCTGGTTACGGTGATTTTTGCACTCTTGGAAACGAGAACGCCTTCTTTGCCGTCCGGTGTGACGAGTAAGCCGTTGTTATTTTTGTCTTTCGTATATCCGCGCACTTCAAGCTCTACTCCGGAGCCGAAAACCAAAGGACGCGCCGTGAGCGAATGGGGACTGACAGGGGTGACGCATATCGCTTCGAGTGAGGGGTCGATAATAGGACCGCCCGCGGAGAGGGAATATGCAGTGGATCCTGTAGGACTTGCGATGATGATGCCATCGGAACTGCATTGCATAGCGACGCTGTTGTCGCATTTGAGCTCTATTTCGGCAATTTTTGCACAGACGGACGAGGTTATGACGACTTCGTTTAGTACGTTATACGTCTTTTGAAAATCGCCGTTGTCTATTTTTACTGTAAGCATCATACGCTCTTCAATTTCGAAATTTCCCGCGAACACGTCGTAAAGCGCGTTGAATTCCGCTTTTTCAAGAGAGGTGAGAAACCCGAGGTTGCCAAGGTTAATGCCGAGTATAGGAGAAGTGCTCATAGCGTTTTTTTCGCAGGCGTCCAGCATGGAACCGTCGCCACCGAGGACGATGACGATATCCGCGCCTGCAGACACGAGCTCACGCTCGGACAAAAATTCCGCGCCCGTATCTTGCAGCTCGCTTTTGAATTTTTTATCCGCTAAGACGGTTATATCGCATCTTTTGGCAAAGGCAATAATATTTTTTGCATATTCCAAATTTGCGTCTCGTTCGGGATTTGAGAAAATGACTATTTTTTTGACCTTTTTCAATTTGCTTCCTCCATGACGCAATTTTTTATTTCTTCTTCAGAAACGCCGAGCTTTCCACTTTTCACAAAACATACGAGGTATTCCGTGTTGCCGTCGCCGCCAGTGATGGGTGAACGTGTAAGTTTTTTCGGGTAAAGACCGGAGTTTATCGCTTTTTCAAAAAGCTCATTGATAACTTTTATATGTACTTTTTTATCTTTACAGATGCCACCTGAGGAAAGGTTTTGCTTCCCACACTCAAACTGCGGCTTGATAAGGCTAACG
>JBGVFW010000037.1:0-1892 GCA_045121315.1 Eubacteriales bacterium | reverse complement strand
TTGAAATCTTCGACAGTAGAAGGAGCTATGCCAAGCTCTTCTGCTTTTTTCATTATCGCTTTTGCAAGAGGGTGTTCGCTTCCGTGCTCAAGAGAAACGGCAAGAGAGATAAGCTCCGCTTCATTCTTTGCCTCCACATGTATAACGTCCGTCACGGAAGGTTCGCCGCGAGTGATCGTACCCGTTTTATCGAGCGCTACGATTTGAGTTTTGCCCGCGCTTTCAAGTGAAACCGCTGTTTTGAAAAGTATACCGTTTTTAGCTCCCACGCCGTTGCCGACCATTATAGCCACAGGAGTTGCCAAACCGAGCGCGCAAGGGCAGCTTATTACAAGCACGGAAATTCCGCGCGCCAGCGCGTAACCAACGCTTTGCCCCGCAATAAGCCATGTGGCAAAGGCAATAAGCGCAATAGTTATGACCGTCGGCACGAACACACCCGAAACCTTGTCTGCAATCTTTGCTATAGGCGCTTTCGTTGCCGCCGCATCGCTGACCATTTTTATAATTTGAGAAAGAGTTGTGTCCTCGCCCACTCTCGTGGCTTCGCATTTTATAAATCCCGATTGATTTATCGTTGCCGCGCTGACGGTATCCCCAACGCCTTTGTCCACGGGAATACTCTCGCCCGTGAGCGCAGATTCATTGAGGGCGCTGTGTCCCTCAATGATAACGCCGTCAACAGGCACATTTTCACCCGGACGAACGACGAATATATCGCCCTTTCGTACTTCTTCTATGGCTACTGTTTCTTCCTTGCCTCCGCGCACAACGACCGCGGTTTTCGGCGCAAGCTTCATAAGGCTTTTGAGTGCATCCGTCGTTTTTCCTTTGGAGCGTGCTTCAAGCATCTTGCCTAGTGTAATAAGAGCTAAGATCATCGCCGCAGATTCAAAATACAGTTCATGCAAATAATGGTGTGCATGCTCGGGATATATCGTCATGGCAAAAAGCGCGTATACGCTGTATATAAACGAAGCAACCGAGCCCAAAGCCACAAGCGTATCCATATTAGGCGAGTGATGAATAAGCCCTTTAAATCCGTTTATAAAGAACTTCTGGTTAATCACCATAACGATACCGCAAAGCAAAAGCTGTAACAGCGCGATGCCGATAAAATTTTCGTTCAAAAACGAAGGTACCGGCCACCCCCACATAACGTGCCCCATCGAAACGTACATCAGTACAGCAAGAAACACCAACGAAGCAACAAGCCTGCGCAGGAGTTTCGGCGTTTCCGTGTCTGCAAGCGCATCATCTTTGCTTACCGAGTATCTTTCCGTTTTTCCCTTTTTAGCCGCGCCGTAGCCTGCGTTTTTTACCGCTTCGATTATGTCTTTTTCAGAAGCTGTACCTTCGACTCCCATCGAGTTTGTAAGCAAGCTTACCGAGCAAGAGGTCACTCCCTCCACGCCCATAACGGCTTTTTCCACGCGTGCACTGCACGCGGCACAGCTCATACCCGTAACATCATATTGTTCCATAATAATATCGCCTCATTTCATCAGTTTTTGAAGGGTTTCCACAAGCTCGTCCACAGTTTCTTCCTTGCCTGCGCGGATATCGTCCGCCACGCAAGTCTTAATATGGTTTGCCAAAAGTTCTTTGTTAAAGGCGTTCAGCGCAGCCTGCGCTGCAGACACTTGAACGAGTATATCCGTGCAGTACGCGCTGTTTTCAACCATGTTTTTTATCCCGCGTATCTGCCCCTCTATGCGGTTTAAGCGGTTTATGAGGGACTTGTATTCAACATCTCCGCGCTCCTTTGTTTTGTGCGCGCAACATTCTTTTTCCATAATTATCTCCTTTTGTATCTACCAAAGTATCTTCTCACCTTTCCTTTATATGCCCAATAAGCCTCACCGAAACCGCTCTGCAAATGTTTCTCTTCT
>JBGVFW010000036.1:0-14687 GCA_045121315.1 Eubacteriales bacterium | reverse complement strand
CTCGGCTTTCACGAGCATTTCCACAATGTCAAGCGAATCTGCGCCGAGCTCTTCCTCTATGGCGCTTTCCATAGTAACGGTTTCTGGGTCTATCCTAAGCTGTGAAGCGATGAGCTCTTTTACCTGTTCAAACATATCTGTTCCTCTTATTCGTCGTACCAACCGTTTGTTTTCGGCTTTTCTTCGGGTGCAGGAGCATTTTTGAGTTCTTCGATCTTTTCGTTCATCATCGCGGCAAATTCGGCGTTCGGTTCGAAAGTTATCTGCGCGCTCTGACCGTTCCAATCGAATATGTAGACGTATTTTTCATCGGGCATAAAGTTGCGCACGTAATCGTAGCGCACCTTTGCGTGAGCTCTTTTTTCGCCTCTCACAACCTTTTTGACTTCAACGCCCGTGCGCATGGAAATGTTGCACATCGGTTCCTGTTTTTTACCGCTTACGCGAATAATACGAAAGTTTTCGCCGTCAAGCTCATAATAATAATAGACCAGTACGTAGCGGCTCAAGACCCAAATACCGAGGGCGAGAAAGCAAAGTGACACAACCTGCGCCACGGAAACATACTTCGGCATAAAAGAGGACGCAAAGAAAAGCGTCGCTCCCGCGAGAAGCAGAAGCCATGACCACACGGCAGAACGTTTGAGTTTAGGGGGGATATAAACACGCATATTTTTTCTCCTTTGTTTTTTGTCAAATTTCTCTCCCGCGGCATATCATAAGCATGAAAATAATTTTACAGGAGATGATTTCATGGATAATACAGAAAACCTTAAAAACGTCGTTTCTTCCATAGATGACGAAACACTTCGCTTGAAAGTGGAGGGCATCATGGCGGCATTGGGCATAGACCCTAACGCCATGGGTCAGAAATTTACAGATGTTTCCTTTATACGAAACGCTGTGATGAATATGAGCGAGCAAGACCTCAACAACATCATATCCACCGTAGGCGAAGACCGCGCACAGCAGATATTGCGCGGCGTAAATGAGAAATAAAAGATGGATAACGATTTTTCGGAAAAACTTAATTCTATCCTCGCCGACCCCGCCATGATGGATAAAATAAAAAATATCGCAGGCAGCCTCGGCGGGATATCTCCTCCGCCTCACCCTAAAGAGGAACGCCGTGAGGAAAAGAGTGCGGACTGTGAAAACTGCCCGCGCGCTCTACCATGCGGAGAAAAAACGTGCCAGCTTACGGGAAAGCAATCCGAGCTTGCAAAAAATATTGCAAACAGCCGCGCGCTGCTCGTGGCGCTGAAGCCGTTTCTCGACAGCGACAGGTGCGCACGGATAGATAAGATAATCGGCATGATGAAGATCGCCGAAATTATGGGTTACATCAAATAGTCAAAAGAGGTAAGATCATGTATAGCAGAAATTACGGCTTCTCGGAAGATACTCCGTCAAAAATAAATCCGCCGCCGGATTACAGCGGCTCTGCAATACAAAGCGGAGAATTATCTCCATTCCAAAAAAACGAGCAGGCTGAACAAAATTTTCCGCAAAATTCCTCCCGTCCCGCATTCTCCGCCGAAAACAGTGGAGAAGAAAAGCGCGAACAAAGCTTCGCAAACGTTCCGCCCCCGCTCCCGCTATGCGACTGCGGGGCTAGGTGCGAACACGCACAAAGACCGTGTGAGAGTGAACCGCCGAAAAAAGAAAAAGGAATTCTTTCGGGTTTCCTTTCGGATATGTGCACGGAAGACCTTATTCTGATCGGTATTATCGCCGCGCTTGCGTTCGGTTTTGCAGATAAAGATATCCTTCTCGTGGCTCTTGTCGTCGCAGTCGTATTGATGTGAGCGCACTTTATTTTAAGACAAAAACGCCTTCTTCAAAAACACATTCCGTTTCAAAGTCCATTATGTCGTAAAACATAATAACTTTTCCGTCAAGCGAGGTTATGGAACTTTTCATAATTCCTGTTTTCATGTCGATGGAAACAACATCTGACGTTCCAAGCGAGGGATATTCGCACGTCACGGTACAGATTCCTGTCTCCTCCGTATACTCTATCAAAGCATACTCGCCGCTTTCGTAAAACAAAAACGATGGCAAAGCGGCTTGGTTTGCAAGCGTAAAATCCGCGCTTACTGGATATGAGGCTGTATGCCCTTCTCCGTTTGTAACGTATGCGCGCGTTCCATCACAAAGAGTGAGCTGTGCAAGGTTATTCTGCATATCGTAAGTTTCTATGCGGTAACGCTCCCCGCTTTTATATATACGGTAAAACTCTACGTTATAAAGCGACTCATAGACGTATGTAACGTAAAATTCCGTATAAAAATCATCGTAATAAGGGAAAGATGACAACAGCTTTTTGAAATTTTCCTCGGAATCGATAGCTGCGTACCCGGGCTCAACGTTTTCCTCGTCTGCCGAGGGATAGAAAACGCCCTGCGTGGTCTCCTCGGCTCGCAAGAAAAACGACGGATCTATAATGCCCGCCTTATATATCAGTGAGAGCGCGGCAAAGCAGACGATTGCAAACACCAATATCAGCGAAATTATAGATAAAAGCGTGAGAGAACCGTTATTCACAAGAATTTTTTTAAGTTTTTTCATAACGGTTCTCCTTTTTTCGTGATTTTTTGTGTTTATGCGTGAGCATTGATCGGATAAAAACCATGAGTAGTGAAAGTATCAGCACGGATATCACGCTGTATTCCGTGTGTATCACCGCGCAAAGTGCAGAAAGCGAAGCAAAAACATAAAGTATCAAGCATATCTGCGGGGCGTTAAAGCCGTTTTCATAGAGAAGATGATGGATGTGCTTTTTATCCGGCGAAAACGGGTTTTTGCCGCACAGAACGCGGCGTAAAAAAGAGCTTACCGCCTCCGTCACGGGTAAAAGGAACAGCAACAGCGCAGTAGACGCGGCATCCGGGTCGTGCGTGGAATAGCACGGCAGTGTGAGCACGGCGAGCGTAAAGCCCAAAAAGGCGGAGCCGACCTCACCCATAAAAATGCTCGCGGGGGCTGCATTATGGCAAAGAAAGCCTAGGCAGGCGCCCGAAGCAGCACACGCGCAGACGGAAAGTGCAAACTCTCCGCGCAAAAAAAGCACCACTGAGAGCGCGAACGCAACGGATGCGCAAACTCCGGAAGCGAGCCCATCCATGCCGTCCATGAGGTTGACGGCATTCATTATGAGCATTATCCAGAAAACCGTAGCGGGAACGGAAAGAAAGCCGAGCGAAAAAGCTCTGCCGAAAACCGTGAAAGATTCTATTTTTCCGATAAACGCGGCGGCAAAAAGCGAAACGACAAGCTGAAAAGCCATTTTGGACATTGGTTTCAAAGTAAAAATATCGTCAATAAGCCCGCACGCACCGCAAAGAAACGCACCAAACATTATCAGCGAAACCTTGACGTCCACGCGCCCACGGTTCATCATGGAAAATATCGTTATCGAAAGAACAAACGCAAGTATCATCGCGCCGCCTCCCGCAAGAGGTACGGCGCGCTTATGCATACGGCGTGCGTCGCGCGGGATATCGATAATTCCGCATTTTTTCGCTATCGCGCGGACGTACGGCGTTGTTATAAAAGCAAAAACAAGGGAAACTGCTATAACGGCAGGCAAAACTATCCCGTCCGCCACAAAAAATCTTTGCATAGGCAAAACGCGGCAAACGCCGCCCTATCATTTATTTTTTGCCAGAAATCCCACTTTTCTGTATACCTTGGAAAGCATCTTGCGCGCAAGGTAAGCGGCGTAATCCGCGTTATTCGCAAGTATTCCTTCCATGTAAGACCTATCGGACATGAGGCAGTTATACTGCTTCTGCAAGGGTTCGAGCGCGTCCGCGCAGACCTCGCCGACAGCGAGCTTGAATTCGCCGTAGCCCTTACCGTCAAATTCGCGTTCTATTTCTTCCATCGTCTTTCCCGTGAAGCAAGAATAGATAGTCATGAGGTTGTTGATACCGTCCTTGCCCTCGGCGTAACGAACGCAGGTCTCGCTGTCCGTAACGGCGCGTTTGAATTTTTTGATGATGGTATCGCGCGAATCGAGGATTGCGACGAAAGAGTTGACGTTTTCGTCGGATTTGCTCATCTTCTTACCGGGTTCGGCAAGGGAGAATATCTTTCTGCCCGTTTCGGGAATGTAAGGCTCGGGAATTACGAACGTGTCACCGTATATCTGGTTAAATCTTGCGGCGATATCGCGCGCAAGCTCAACGTGCTGCTTTTGGTCTATGCCGACAGGCACAAGGTCTGTGCCGTAAAGGAGGATATCCGCCGCCATAAGCGTGGGATACGTGAAAAGTCCGGCATTTATATTCTGCGCATTTTTTGCGCTTTTATCCTTAAATTGCGTCATGCGGGAAAGTTCGCCGAACATCGTATAGCAGTTGAGCACCCAAGCAAGCTCCGCATGCGCGGAAACGTGGCTCTGGACGAACATGACGTTCTTTTCGGGGTCAAGTCCGCTTGCGATATAGATTGCGAGCGTTTCAAGCGTGCGGCGGCGAAGCTCCGCGGGGTCTTGGCGCACGGTTATGGCGTGCATATCAACTACGCAGTAAAGGCAGTTGTGCGTTTCCTGAAGCGTCTGCCAGTTTTTGATTGCTCCGAGGTAGTTGCCGATAGTAAGGTTGCCGCTTGGCTGTACGCCGGAAAATATAGTCTTTTTATCTTTTGAAAATTCCATTGTTAGATCTCCGAACATTTAAAAATATATCATACATATTATAATACAACAAAAAAGCCAACTTTGCAAGTATCTTGTTACTTTCTTGAAAGAAAGTAGCCAAAGAACTTTACTCAAAAATCTTCCGAAATTTCCACAAAAGAGATGCTCTCACTCAATGATGTGCCCCGCGAAAAATACCAAAAATTTATATCTATCTTTTTTGCACCTTCATAGTATATAATATAAGCAAAGAAGGTGATTTTTTGGAACTAACCCCTATTGGCAAAGAAAAACTTGAAATCTTTTTAACGCGTAAGGATATGGACGAATTTAACATTACCGCGGAACAGCTCGATTACAAAAACACAGAAACGCGCCGTGCCGTTTGGACGATTTTGGACGCGGCAAAGCACGAAACGGGTTTTGACGCCGCAAAAGGCAACATTCGTATCGACGCTCTTCCCTCGCAAAACGGAGGCTGTGTAATTTTTATCACGAAAACGTCACCCCCTTGTAAGACGGAGGAAAATATGAATTGTGCAAAAGACAAATACCCTGCCTTGCCGCAAAAGCCGTACAAGACCATATACGGCTTCGGCTCGCTTTCCGACCTTTTGCGGGCGTGCCGTTTTCTTTCTGCGCGAGGTTACAGCGGTGAAAGTGTCGCGTATATGGAGAAGCGCGAAAACCGCTCTAAAAATAAATATTACCTCGCGCTCACAGAGCGAATGTCCGGTCATGATAAAAGTCCATATTCTGTTTTTGAAAATATGTTCATCGGGGAATTCGGCAACAAGCTTTCCGACGAGAACACTTTTTCGTACATAAACGAACATTGCGATTGCTTCTGCGAAAAAAATGCGGTAAAGATCCTTGCGGATATGATATAATTCGCCCTGCGAGCGAAGAGAGCATTTTGAAAAAGAATAACGCTTGACGATAATAAAAATGGGTATAGATTTTTTTTAATTATGTGATATAATAAAATTAAGAAAGTTTTCCCACGATATAATTCATATTCGGAGGCATTTTTATGGCAAGCAGAACTCTCGAAGAAATCCGCGCGGACTGTGCCTCATGCCAAAACTGTCCGCTTGGCAAAACGCGCACAAACCTTGTTTTTGGCGTCGGCAACCCCAAGGCAAAGCTCATGTTCATCGGTGAAGCACCCGGTCAGCAGGAGGACCTTTCTGGTATACCTTTTGTGGGTGCGGCAGGCAAGCTTTTCGATAAATACCTCGTCGCAGTGGGTATCCCGCGCGATGACGTGTATATCGCAAACATACTCAAATGCCGCCCGCTGCAAAACCGTGACCCGCTCCCCGAAGAGGAAGACGCTTGTATCGGCTATCTGCGCGAGCAGGTCAAATCCATCGCGCCGAAATTTATCGTGTGCCTCGGCAGAATTTCCGCCATGCGCCTTATCAAGCCTGATTTCAAGATAACGCGCGAGCACGGACAATTCATCACAAAAGGCTCATATGAAATATGCGCCGTGTACCACCCCTCCGCGCTCCTGCGCGACCCGCGTAAAAAAGACGAAATGCTAGCAGACATGCTGATGATAAAAGAAAAATACGACACAGTTTCGTGAAAAGCGCGATAAATGGCACTTAACCTCTACCGTCACGGCAAAAACCGTAACGCCCTCTCAAAATGCGAACAAATCTATTGCCTTCTTTACTTAGTATGAACTTTTTGCAATGCAAAAATGGGGATAGATATGTTCGCACCAAATAAAGGGGGATTTTGCGAGGCAAAAGATAGAAAAGATTTTATCTCATTTTGTATTAAATTACTATAACATTAAAAACCTTCCGTGGTTGCTCAAATTCTTAACAGAGAAATTAAAGGAAAACAAAAAGCCTCACGAAAAAATCGTGAGGCTTTTTATCATTCGTAAATGGATACAATGTAGGGCAAGCACTACACCTATTATAAACTCCCGTTAAGGACATCACTCTTTAATCGGAGGTTTTTTTATTTCAAATTTTGTTTCGCCGTTTTGCGTGAGGTCGTCCTCGCGATCCTTGGCTATGCCCAAAAGGTTATCGTATAAGCGTTGAAGCACGGAATAGAAAATTTCAAGTTCCTCGGCACTTATGCCCTCGTCGGCTTTGTTTTGTACATCCATAGCCTCGCGGAAAATTATCTTCGCAAGGTCTTTTCCCTTTTCTGTCAGCACAAGTCGAGAATTATAGTTTCTTCTCCTGCCCGTACCTCCGACGTACTCTATATATCCATCCGCGCAAAGCTCTACGATCTCGCGTGAAACGAGAGAGCGGTCAACCTGTCGCTTTGACGCGATATCCGTTGCCGTAAGACCTTCGGGGTGATGATAAAGAGTCCACACCCAAAAAACGTGAACGCTCTTTATACCGAGATACGGCACGGTGTCTATTTTAATTTTATTAACGCATTTTGCCACGTTATCTATTAAAAGTGTAAATTTGCCAAATCTTTCGAGTTCCATATATTCTCCACTAGTCACACATCATGATGTATAATTATATCGTTTTTTCGACACATTGTCAATATCTTCGGGGCGTGAAAAAATTTTTCTCGGGTAAATTACACAAAATCTCATGAGATAAAATGAACTTGCCTTCCCCAAAAGGAAGGCAAGGACAAAAATCAATCGATCGTTTTGTCGATTTTGAAACGCTGTATCTTGCGGAGCGTATTCTTGGGGAAATCTTCCGTCCTTACTTTCAAAATAGCGACCTTTTTGTAGGGGACGGCGGTTCTGTTGTAATCTTCAAGATATTTCTGCATATAAGCCTGCATATCATCAATACCGTTTGCCTTGCAGTAGTCTGCGTCGGGGAAAACTTCAAGCACGATGGCGTTGTGTTCCAAACCGCGTTTGCTATGACCTTCGTAAACAACTGCATCCTGAACTCCGGGAACCGAGCCAAAGAAATTTTCGATCTCTTCGGGATAAACGTTTTTGCCGTTGGAAAGGATTATAAGGTTTTTAAGTCTGCCCGTGATATAGAGTGCACCCTCGTTGTCGAGTTTGCCGATATCGCCCGTTCTGAAATAGCCTTCTTCATCAAAAACGGCAGCCGTGGCTTCTTCGTCACGGTAATATCCGAGCATTACGTTAGGGCCTTTAACGCGTATTTCGCCTTCGCCCTCTTCTGTGGGGTCCGCGATCTTAACTTCGTCGCAAGTGAGGACATAGCCCACGCTTCCCTTTATCTGCTTTTTGTTACGGTTTACGGAAATTAGGGGGGAACATTCCGTAATACCGTAACCGTTTATAACGGTTACGCCCCAAGCGTCAAAAGCATCGATAAGCTCCTGACTGATAGGCGCACCACCGGAAATAACAAACTGAAGCTCGCCGCCGAACGCTTCAAGTATATCCTTAAAGAAAACGCGGCGCTGGTCTATGCCAATTTTACGCAATCCGTTGCTTATCTTCATCATATTCGCAACGAGCTTTTCTTTGCCCTTTTCCTTGATGTTCGCCATGATTTTGCGATAGAACGTTTCAAGGTAAAGAGGAACAAGAACGAGGTGAGTGGGTTTTTCCGCTTTAAGCTCTTTAAGCACATAGCGCGTACCGGAGGACAAATAAAGTTCGCATCCGCCCAAAAGGTGACCAAGTACGTTTATTGTAGAACCGAACGTGTGGTGAAGCGGCAAGACCGCGATGGATTTTGGTGTTACTTGAATATACTTAAGACCTTCTGCGATATCGCAAAGTATCATCTTCTGCGTAAGCATAACGCCTTTACCCTTGCCCGTCGTACCCGATGTGAAAACGATAAGCGCGAGCGCGTTCGGGTCAAGTTCCTGTTCGAAATAGGAATTATTTTCCTCTTCGTATTTTGTCTGACCTGCAAAAACAAGGTCTTTTATTCTTTCCTTGCCGTCTGTGGATTTGCCGTTAAGAAGAATGTGTTCTTTGATGTTTGCTTTTTCGAGTATAGCGTTTGCTTTTTCCTCCATTTCACGGTCACAGATGAGGTACTCACATTCTGCAAAAGCAACCGTAGTTGCAAGGTCTGCCGCTTCCCAATCGGGGTCAAGCGGAACGATCACCGCGCCCGCGGAAATAAGCGCGAGATAGGTGGATATCCATCTGTAAGACATTTTTCCGGTTACGGCAACGTGCTTTCCCGCATATCCGCGGGAAATAAATTCCGTTCCCAAAGCGCAAACCTCTTCTCCAAGACGCCGATAGGAAACCTTAACAGATTCTTTATCTTTTATATTTCTACGGTAAGAATAAGCCGTTTTATCGCTGAATTTTTTGCAGCATTCCGCCACAAGTTCTCTCATATTAATATATTCAACAGAGGAATACAATGCGTAGTTTTTCATAAATACGTTTCTCCGTTCTTTTTATATTTTGTTGACAAGTCAACATTTATTTAAATTATTATATCATTTTTATATCTGCTTGTCAACATATGAAACAAAAAAAGAAAAGTAAATCTGGTATTATAAAAAAATCATTATTTGATTATTTAATATATTCAAAACCGTGATATACTTATTTCCATAAAAATACTGCAAAGGAGAAAATTAAATGAAAAATAGATATGAACTTAACAAAGAACTCGCTCAAATGCTCAAGGGCGGTGTTATAATGGACGTCACAACACCGGAGCAAGCAAAGATTGCTGAAAAGGCCGGTGCTTGCGCCGTTATGGCGCTTGAGCGCATACCCGCGGACATACGCGCGGCAGGTGGCGTTTCCCGCATGAGCGACCCCAAGATGATAAAAGGCATACAGGAGGCTGTTTCCATTCCCGTTATGGCAAAATGCCGCATAGGTCATTTTGTAGAGGCACAGATACTTGAAGCAATAGAGATAGACTACATAGACGAAAGCGAAGTGCTTTCCCCTGCGGATGACGTTTACCACATCGACAAAACAAAATTCGCCGTTCCGTTTGTTTGCGGCGCGCGCGACCTCGGTGAAGCTCTGCGCAGAATTGCAGAGGGTGCTTCCATGATAAGAACGAAGGGCGAACCCGGAACGGGCGACGTCGTTCAGGCAGTAAGACATATGAGAGCGATGAACTCAGAGATAAGAAGAGTTCAGAACCTGCGCGCAGACGAACTTTTTGAAGAAGCGAAGAAGCTCGCCGTTCCCGTTGAGCTTTTGAGATACGTTCACGAAAACGGCAAACTCCCCGTTGTGAATTTTGCGGCGGGCGGCGTTGCCACGCCCGCGGATGCGGCACTCATGATGCAGTTTGGTGCAGAAGGTGTGTTCGTCGGCTCGGGTATTTTCAAATCCGGCAATCCAGAGAAGAGAGCAGCGGCTATCGTCAAAGCCGTTACTAATTACACCGACGCAAAACTTATTGCGGAGCTTTCCGAGGACCTTGGCGAAGCGATGGTCGGTATCAACGAAGACGAAATAGCCCTGCTCATGGCGGAAAGAGGTAAATGATGACGGTTGCCGTTCTTGCCGTACAGGGTGCATTCGCAGAACACAGAAAAATGCTCGAAAAACTGGGCGCGCAAACGTTTGAGATAAGAGAAAAACAAGACCTCGAAAAGCCGTTCGACGCGCTCGTCCTTCCCGGAGGAGAGAGCACCGTTATGCGCAAGCTTTTACACGAGCTTGAGCTTTTTGACACACTGAAAGAGAAGATAGAAAACGGTCTGCCCGTATTCGGCACGTGCGCAGGCATGATATTGCTTGCAAAAAGCGTAGAGGGAGGGGAGCCCTGCTTCGGTACGATGGATATCGCCGTAAAGCGTAACGCTTACGGCAGACAGCTCGGCAGTTTCCACGCGGAGCTTGAATTCAAGGGCTTGGGCGAAATTCCAATGACGTTTATTCGTGCGCCATATGTCACGGCGGCGGGTGATAAAACAGAGGTTTTGGCATTGGCAGACGGGAAAATCGTTGCCGTGCGAGAGGGAAATATGCTCGCCACAGCTTTCCACCCCGAACTTTGCGACGATACAAGAGTTCACGAGTATTTTTTAAACATGATTTAAAAACGCTTTTAAGCGTTTTTGCTCATAAAAACCTAACATCAAAAAGACCCTTCCGGGTCTTTTTGATGTTTTATCTTTTTCTTGTGGGAATAACAAGCACCCCTCCGTCGAGGCTTTCTTTTCCGATGCCGTTGAGAGCAGAGAGTTTTTCCACCGTGGTGTTATATTTTTTCGCAACTGTCCAAAGGTCGTCTCCGCGCATGGGGTAATAGAGCACTACGTTCGCATGCGTCGCACAGAAAACGGGACGGTCCGTGAAAACGGTGCAGGTTTTGAGCGCGTCGATTTCTCTTTCTCCGAAGAGTGCAAGGTTCACGGTAATTTCGGAATCGAAAAATATCTTTCCGTCGGCAACGCGTGCGTTTACGCTATCCACACAGACGTGCTCCATGTGCGCAAAAAGCTCTGAATATTTGCCGATATCCGTTTCCGCCTTGAACGGAAGAGTGAAATTTTTGCCAGCGTAAGTGCCCGCTTCACTGCCCATTATCGCAGAGAAAGAAATATTTCCCGAAACCACCGCTTTCGTGCCCGCTTTTTCGACGGAGGTCACGTCCGCTCCCGCTTGAACAGAGATAACGTGTGTGAATTCCTCGTCATCGTAAGGCGTATTATCGTTAAAGGAAAAGTTGAACACTTTCGCCGCATCGGCTGTGCGGTAACGAACGGTTTCCTTTTCGTTGGAGTTTTCAAAATCGAGCGAATACATATCAGTTGTAACTTCACATTCGCTTCTTCTAAAAATGCGGAAATACACGCTGTAATCGAAGTCAACCTCCACGGTTTTCGTGTCACCAAGCTCATCTGCCTGCGGGCGATATGAGATATTGGTCACATTAACGTCGCAGAGAGCCGTTGCGCCCTCTGCCGCTCCATCCGCGTCAACGCTTCCCGAAAGAGGTATCTCGCGCTCAAATGAAACGTATTCGCGCGCCCCCTCGCCTCCCTTTGCTTCATACATGATGTTAGCAATGAGTGCACCATTATAGTTTACCTTGCCGTCGGAGCATCTTAAGTCATTCACCGCAGGCGTTAGCGTCACGAAAACTATCTCCTCTATCTGCGGCATACCGGGTTCTATCTCGATATCCTCGCTTATAGGGGTGTTTTTCTCCTGCGCTTTTATTTCCTGCATGAATTCGATCTTCTGTTTTCTGTATTGAAGCGATCTCGCGCTTTCGGCGGTGCTTCTGCCTCCGATGGCGGGCTGAGCACATTCCATACTGCAGATGGATATATTCGTCGTGACTTTCGTTTTCACCGTGAGCTTTCGGGGGCTTGACAGGCGGCAATTCACGTTTTCCGTGTATGTATCAACATCAACAATGGAAAGATCGTCAATTTCAAGTCCCGTTACCGCGCCTGAATAGTCCGTATCGAACATGGCGTTTTTTATTTCACCGTCGCTTGTGGCGTAAACCACGCTGAAGCAGAGCTTGCCGTCGTATTCAACAGTGTCCCCGCTGCAATATTTTTCAGGGCTTTCAACTCTTGCGCTCACGCGTAAAAGGCGCGTGATATCGGGAAGATAATCCGGCAAGGTATACTCCGTGCCGATCTCCTTTGCTTCCGTCTTTTTAATAGGTTTTGTCATAATGCAGTTTATTTTGTCATCTTGTGTAAACATATTATTCCTTCTTTCAAATTTTTTCTGTTTAATACAAAGTATGATTGAGCAAGTGATTTTATTCATACCGCGCTAAAACGAGTAATCGGAAATATGCTCCGCTATCTCGCAGAGCGCGGCTTTTTCTATGCGCGAAACGTAGGAACGCGAAATGCCGAGCCGCTCCGCGACTTCGCGCTGCGTGAGCGCGTCGTTGCCGAAAAGCCCGTAGCGAAGCGAGATAACTTGGCGGGAACGACTGTCCAAACGCTCTAAAATTATCTTTTTCGCGGAGGAAGAACGCAGAGCTATGTCTATATCATCTGCTATCGTGTCATCAACGCTGATAATATCGCTGTATGTAAGCGGATTTCCCTCTTTATCCGTATCTATGGTTTCGTTGAGAGAGACTTCATAGGACGTTTTCTTCTGCGATCGAAAATACATCAGTATCTCGTTTTGTAGGCATTTGCCCGCATATGTGGCAAAACGAGCGCCGTTCGCAGGGTTAAAGGAATCTATCGCCTTGATAAGACCTATCGTTCCTATGGAGATGAGGTCTTCCTGGTTTTGGTTCGCCGTATAATATTTTTTTACGATGTGAGCTACAAGGCGAAGATTATGCTCTATGAGCTTTTCGCGCGCTTTTTTGTCCCCTTCATGCATTTTCTTGAAACATTCCGCTTCCTCTTTTGGAGAGAGCGGCGGTGGAAACGATTGCGTATAGGATACTTTTAGGAAAAGATATAAAAAATTGTTCATAAGGAATGAAATAAAGCCAAACATATGCGCCTCCGTGCGGTCATTTCTATACAGTATATTCACACAGGCTTGTATTTTTTCGCGCAAAAAGGGATTTTTTCTACACATTTTCTTTTTAAAGAAAATTGTTTAAAGGATAAAAACACTTTGCTTCTTTTCCCGCTCTTTTCTTTTTGAAAGAAAAGAGCGAATAAAATAATTAAACCAGAGAGGAAGAAAGTTTTATAAAAAACTTTCTTCCTCCCCGTTGTGTATCTCACTTTTTTAATGTATAATAAAATGTAGGTTTTAAAAACATTTAGGAGCAAGCCATGGAATTTTTCAAATACGCAATCGTTGACATCGGCGCAAACAGCGTCCGAATGATAATATACGATATCGACCCGCAAAGCGGGTATTTCACACCCATCTATTCCGCACGCAATATGATGGGTCTTGCCGCATACAAAGAGGGCAGCGCGCTCTCGCCCGACGGCGCAGGCAAGCTCACCGCCATTATCCGCGATTACCTTGCGCGCGCAAACTGCCTGCCTTGTGATAAATTTTCCGCTTTCGCCACGGCAAGCCTGCGCGGGCTTGCCAACTCTGCGGAATTTATCGCATCTATCAAGCGCAAATTCGGCGTTGATATAGACATCATCAGCGGCGAAGAAGAAGCCGCATATGATTTCGACGCCATACGTTACCGTTTTGGGCACGAAGTCTTCCCGCACGGCGTCGTCATAGACATGGGCGGCGGCAGCACAGAAATGATCCGCTTCGAGGACGAGAGAGCAGACGCACTTACGAGTATGCAGCTCGGCTGCGTGATGCTTGGCAAAAAGTTTATTCCGGAAATAAAAAAATCTCTGTTTCCGAAAGGTTCAGAGATCGACGATATCAAAAATTACACAAAAAAAGTCCTTTCCGAAAACGAAAGCTTCCGCGCGCAGGGCGAAAACATTTATCTCATCGGCGGCACAGGCAGAGCCATAGCAAAGCTTCACTCCGTCATGAAAAATATCGAGGTAAAAAACTTTGACGGCTATACTTTCGAGGCCGCGGATATAGGAAACATCCGCGCGTTCGCCGAAAGCGACGTCGCAGACGGCGCGCCTGTTATAAGAAAGATACTTTCGGACAGACTTACCACCGTCGTGCCGGGAATTTTGGCGTATGAGGAAATTTTCGCGTTCCTCGGCGCAAAACACGCCACAGTTTCTGCCTGCGGCGTGCGCGAGGGTTACCTTTTAAACTTTATCAAGAAAAACTTTTCTCAAAAATCTCAAGAATTTTAAATTTTAAACGGTATTTTGGTTCTTCGCCGCCTGTGAGAATATCTATCTGATCTTTGGAAAATCCCGTCTGCACGAGCGTTTCACCCGTTTTTGCCGTACTCGTGCAAAGTTCGGGGTAAAGCACGCACCACCAGTTGTGACCTTCGGCTTCGCCTATCATCACTCTGAGAGAGGTGTAAGTTCCCGCAGGGAGGCTGAAATCATCGTAATCGCGCGTGGGATAATATTCTTCTGAAAGAGTAACGCTTATCGCTTTGTCTTCTCCAAGCTCGCAAAGAGCGTTCTGTGCAACCTCACAGATGACATCGATATTTTTTGTTATTGCCGCTTCCGCTTCTTCAACGCTTGTACAGCCCTGCGTGATAGCCGTGATCTCTTCAAGTACCGCGTCGCGTACAGAAAGCTTTACGGATTGGTCGTGATC
>JBGVFW010000035.1:0-1928 GCA_045121315.1 Eubacteriales bacterium | reverse complement strand
AACCGCAAAGAAAAGGTGCGAAGCGGCAAATATGTCCGTTACTTTGCGTATCTCGTTTTCCTCCGTCGTCATGGGCATATCGTATATTGCGTATTTTGATGCTGCAAAATCCGTTGCTATCCGCTGCACATCTTTCCAATCGTACGGTGATAGTTCTCGTATAAAAAGTCTTTCTGTCGTAAGTTGCATTTTTGCGTTCCTCCGAGTTGTTGGTGATAATAATATAATACCACATAATTGTGAATTTTTCTACGGGACTTGATATTTTCGTGAGGGTTGATTATAATCATGGTGTGATGCAATTTATTCCACGAAGGAGATGGTTTTATGAATATGAAAGACAAAATGCACACTTGCGAGTTGTATTTTCCGAGCGACGAGGATATCATGCGCGAACAGACGGCGTGCCTTGAAAAGCTTTATGATTTCAACGCGACGCGCCCGTCCGAGGGTGAAAAGCGCACGGCGATGCTTAAGGATATGTTCGCGGAGCTTGGCGAGGGCTGCTACATAGAGCCGCCGCTTCATTCCAACTGGGGCGGACGCCATGTACACTTCGGCAAAAATGTGTATGCCAATTTTAGCCTCACGTTGGTGGACGACACGTACATATACGTCGGAGATTATACGATGTTTGGACCTAACGTGACTATCGCCACGGCGGGTCACCCCATTTTGCCCGAACTGCGCGAAAAAGGATATCAGTACAACGCGCCCGTTCATATCGGCAAAAACTGTTGGCTTGGTGCGGGCGTTATCGTTTTGCCCGGTGTGACTATCGGGGATAATGTCGTTGTGGGAGCGGGAAGCATTGTGACAAAGGACCTGCCGTCCAATGTTGTTGCCGTTGGCAATCCGTGCCGCGTGCTCCGAGAGGTAAACGAAAAGGACAAGGAATATTACTTCAAGGATAAGAAAATAAAATGGTGAAGAAAAAGCAGACCGCGGTTGATATGCATCCAAAAACATTGAAATCAATTCAAAATAAATACGGAAGGACAAAACAAATGAAAAAGATTATTACAATTATTTTGGCATTAGCTATGATATGCTGCACAATGTCTATTACCGCATTCGCCGCAAATGAACCATATTTCGGTTATGTAGAAATGACCGCTACGGCGTATTCTTACTTCCTCGTTTGAATATTTAATTCCCGAATCTTGAAATTTCGATGTTAATTCAGAAAATGAGTGTAAAATTAGTATTATTTCATATGATTTAGATACCAATTACAAAATAAATGTAAGAATTGGAAATTTAACTATGTATGGCACTATTTTAATGACTCATCAAACAAAAGAGGGCGTAACCGCCGGCTTGGAATTTTACAAATCCAATGGTGAAAGATATACACATAATGATGCACCTCTTATTACGGCAACTCACGAACTTCTTAACGAACTTAATATAAGAGATTATACATTTACCGCCCTTTTGTGAATTCTCGGAGCAATAATGATATTTGCCATATCGCCCCTCTCCGATGGATTTAACCACATAATAAGAAGCATTCAAACGCCTTGCAATTTCCGCATAATTTAACCCTTGCTTATGCAATCGCCTGATTTCAGTATCAAATATATCTTGCTGCCGCTTGCGTGGTAATTGCATATGTATCAATTCATCAGGAGATATATTTAAGAACATAGCCAGTAAGCATATTCCGTATGTGCCGAATCGGTCATTAGTAGAAAGACTTTTATAATATGCGCTATAATTCGTAAACAGAGCGGTTATATTCCGTTGCTGACCTCTCAAAGATAAATATTGTGTATTTGCCATATTGGAATGCAGATAATCACCTATACGAGTGGTTGAATCCATATCGACGAAGCCGATGGGGAAGTCTGCTTGAAGGTCGATGTACGCAAAAACAAGGATGCCGCACAGCTTCACGAAATGCTGTGTGCTTGGAGACAGGCTGC
>JBGVFW010000034.1:0-2224 GCA_045121315.1 Eubacteriales bacterium | reverse complement strand
CGCCGATGAGTATAACGCAGAATACCGTGGAAAGTATTCTGTACTGTATGGAAGAAAATTTAAGCTCCTTTTTTTCAAGAGAGGGGATTATCTTGTTTTCCTCCGCCGCCTCTTGTTTATTTTCCGTGGGAGCTTTGGCTGGAGTTTTTTCTTCCGCTATTTTTTCGGTGAGGTCCACCTCGCCGCGCAGCCAGCGGAAGAATTTTTCGGAGAAATTATTTTTCATCTTTGTTTTCCTCCTTTTTCTCGTTTTCTTCGTCCTCGCCGTCGCCGTCTTTATCTATAAGATGGAGCTTGCGAAGCGTGAGGAAGAAAAGAACGCCCGTAATACCCGCGCCGACAGCCGCCTCTGTTATTGCAAGGTCGGGCGAGCGCAGAAGCAGCCATACCACGGACATAACTATGCTGTACGCCGTGAAGATGATTATCATCGTCATAGGCTTTTTGGAAAACGCCGTCGCCACGGCGCAGACGATGAGGGAGAGAAGAAGTATTACGCGGAATATCGTAAGCAAAGTTTCCATCATTCTTCGTCCTCCTTCGGAAGCTCGCAATGCTCGCTGAGGTGCTCGTCCGTCATGTATTCCGCTTTTGTGAGCATATGCGAGGTAAGCGGGCAGGTACACCACTGAATAAAGATTATGAGCGCGAATTTGAGCGTCATAATATCAAATCCCGAGGCGATAAAGCAGGCTATGAAGAAAATCAAAAGCACGATAGTGTCATTCATAGCCGCGCAGTGTATGCGGTTGAGCGCGAAACGGAAGCGGTACGTGCCGAGTATGGACACGAACAGCATGGCAAGCGCGCCGACGAAAAACGCGGCGACAACGCCGAATCTTATCCATTCCAAAATCATTTTTTGCCCCCCTTATCTCCGCCGAAAAGGTTGATATACATCTTGCAGAGTATCATTACAGAAAGGAAACTGAGCACGACGTAGATTATGCCGACGTCGGGCAGATAGCTTTCCCCGAAAAGAAGCGCAAGCACGCATATAGCGCACACAACTACGGTGGTTATCATGTTAATGCCGATAAACCTGTCCACCGTTCTCTTGCCGGTTATCGTGCGGATAAGGCAAAGGAGCGCCGCGATACCGAGGAAAATGAGAACGACGGTGTAAAGGATATTGTAAGCCGTATCAAGCATTTTTATCTTTCCATCCTTTCAAGCAGTTTAACGAACGTGCCTTTCTCGATGCCCTCTATAAAAGATCGGTCGAGGCAATGCACGGTATATTCATCTCCGCTCTGCTCTATGGTAATCGTACCGGGAGTAAGCGTGATGGAATTTGCAAGCAGCATACGGGAAAAGCTTTTTTTTAGCGGAATTTTAACTTTTACGACCGAAGGTGAAATTTTCTTCTTTTTGTTAAGAATAATAACAACGACCGCAAAGTTCGCTTTGAGTATTTCCCAAACGAGAACCGCCGCATACGCGACAATCAAAAACACGTTGCGCCAAAAATAGAGCTCGGCTTTCGGAGAGAAGCCGAGAGCCTTCACGGCAAACAAATACACAAGCACCGCCACAGCAAGTCCCGAAACAACTATCTGAACCATGCCCGCGTCAAGCGTAAACCTACCGTTTAAAAGTATCCACAGCAAAAATAATAATATCGCCATAAAAACTTCCTTTCAAAATTTTTGAATAAAGTGAAAAACGCGGTTGTCTCCCCGCCATAAATTTACACTTTATTCTTATATTTTTAACATTATAGCACTCAATTTTTCAAAATTCAATAATTATATAATATAAAAATAAATATTATATTGACATACTTTTAGGAAAACTATATAATAGATGATTATAATGCGGAAAAAATGTGATTTTTTAAAATACCGTTTTTCTCGTATTATAAATAGGTAACAAATTTAACCAAGAGGTGAAAATATGTCTTTTTCTCTTAACGGCGTTCACGTTCCGCACAGGAAAAATACCGCCGACATGGTTCCCGTAAGAATGGACGTTCCCAAAACCGTTGTGCTCCTCACGTCGATGCACATCGGCAAGCCTGCAACGCCCGTCGTAAAAGCGGGAGATCACGTTGACGTCGGCACACTTGTGGCAGAACAGAACGGATTCATTTCCTCGCCCGTGTATTCGAGCGTTTCGGGCACAGTTAAAAAAATCGAAGATACCCTTCTCTCAAACGGCCCGGTCGCTCCCGCAATCGTAATCGAGTCAGACGGGCTCCAAACTCCCGACGCAAGCGTCGCTC
>JBGVFW010000033.1:0-4817 GCA_045121315.1 Eubacteriales bacterium | reverse complement strand
TCTTTATAGTACACTAAAAGCACCAAATGAAAGGATGGTGCAATATATGGAAAACTACATTGAACGAAACGGAATCACCTACGAACTCAGAGGCGAGCAATATTATCCCCTGCTTGAACTTCCCGAGCAAAAAGAAATCGGCAAGTATGGGAATTTGCACCTCGAATATCTCAAAGCGCATCGCAAGGGTTACCATACTACGCTTCTTATGGAAGGCACTCTCAATCAGCGGCTCTATGAGATCGACGTTGAAGCGGAAACGATGGTGGAAAGAATCATTACCAGCCTTGCAGCCGAAAGAGGTATTGACGAGGATTTGAAAGTTCGCGATATGCTCTCTTGGGTTGCCGAGATGAACAACATCAAAGCAAGCGCGGAAGAAATCGTCTTACGAGAGGTACAGTAGTTGCCGTTTTCATCACGGCCTGTCCTTTGACAAAGCGTAGCAATATAGCCGGAGTAGTGACGGATCACCTCATTTACCGCGTCTGTATCACCGCTGATTGCAGCTTCAATCACCGGATACGGGATCAGGCGAGGTTCTTTAGCAGCTTTATTCATCCGCTTCACCTCCCATCAGCTTTTTCAGCAGATCGTAGCCATTTTGCCGATGGGTATTGACCGTTCGCCTCGCTATGCCCATGTGGGTTGCGATCTCACGGTCTGCCATATCCAGGAACCAATACATCAGGATGATGTTGCGCTCCTTTTCGGGAATAGCAGCCAACGCCTCGGCCAGACGGTCGTTCTTGACATACACGGTTTCATTTCCGACTTGGAAAGAAGTGTAGTCCCAGGGGTATTCATCGTAAACCGCAAGCTGCTCCATAGCACCTTCCGGCAGTTCGCTCATAGGTATTTCCATAAGTGCCCTCCGATTGATCTCCCTGTGCCCGTTGTTGGCCTCATGCTTCAATACCTTCTTGCAGAAGCTATCAAAGGTCTGCTGCCTTTGGATTTCTTTGGGATCGAGTTCCATTTTCTCACCTCCCTTCGTCATGCCGGGAGGCAGGTCTTTCTTTCCCCTTTCGTCCATTAAAGGTCTTGGAAAGTGGCGTTTTGGCTGATTTTCGGAATTTTTTTGAAAAATATTTTTTCTGTCGCTCATTTAGCGTCTCCTTTCAATTCGTTTCGGGTGGATTTCCTTCTGCGAATTGAAAGGGCGGCGAGCGACACCGAGATATACGAAAACACAAAATGCGCCCGCCCGCGAAAAGACGCGGACGAGCGCAAAAAGAATTGTAAGCAGTATTAAGTTGAATTGTCAGTTCATACCCATTGCCGTAATATGCCGACGGCGGGTGATAGCTTTTTTTGACCGTAGGATATTAGGCGGATGAGTATGATATAAAAATAACACGGCGTACCTCCATTAGATACCGCCGTGTTCGGGTGTTAAGTCGTCATTGGTTTGTGATAAACACAGAGAAACGGCGGCTTGATATTAGAAAAAAACAGGGCCGATAATCCGCGCCATAAGGCTACGGGGTATCGGCTCTGTGGCTAATCTATTACAAATGGTCAGACCTATGAATGATAAGGGGATTATAGAAGATGGTTTGAAATTACAACCACATTTCTTCAATGTGGTAAATGTAATCTAAACTTTGCAGAGCTTCGATAATCTCCGTATGCGTTTTGTATTTTTTTAGTTCTTTACTGCTTATAGATATAGCAATAGAATAAACACTAATACCCGAATTTGCATACGCGGGGTTTGCTTCAATATCGTCAATTCTCAAACCAAGACGACGAATCGTTGTTACAAAGTTGTGCAGATACCCGCTATTTTTAAGTTCAAGATGAATTTCAAAATGATTAGAACGGTTTTTTAGATAGCGTTCCAACATAGGAAAAATCGAAAGGCAACAAAGCAATACGCCAAAGGAAACAAAAGTAACGGTATAATATCCTGCGCCGACAGAAAGACCGATGATAGCGCACGCCCAAAGTCCCGCGGCAGTAGTCAGTCCTTTAATTTGGCTTCGTGAGCTTACAACCTCCGCCGGATAATCGTCACCGGCTATGCGGATCGTACGCCTTGCCGAGCATACGGTATCCACGATGAGCTCCGCGATCTCGTCAAGCTGTTCACGGTCCATCTTCGGGTCCTGAATGAGAATGTCATAGTCGATATTCTCCAAAACGATCTCACGGTATGTTTCTCTCGCTCCCATCCCATCCGTTCCAATCCGTGAGCGTGTGCGCTCATCGTCTCCCGTAAGGGGCTGGGGATTTGATGGGATAGGATTTGATGGTTCAGTAATTGATAAATCTTTTTTTGATTTATCTTTACTTGATACATCAGTCTTTGATATATCTTTATTTATTTGCGTTGGATTTTCCGACGTCGGTTTATCCGATATCGGATTTTCCAATATCGGTTTACCCGGTGTTGGATTTTCCAACATCGGATAATCCAATCCCGGTTCTGTATCACTGGATGGCTGCGGCTGCTCGTAGATGATATATTCGATCGCTGTCATTTTTCCTTTTTCGTCTCGCCCTTGCCGCCTGACGATATATCCGGCTTTTTCAAGCTCCCATATCGCAGTACGGATCGCGTCGATACTTTCCCGGTTGATGTGGGACAGCCCCGCCAAGGTATAGTCCCAACCTTCGGGCAGGGACAGCATTTGCGATAGCAGCCCCTTCGCTTTCAAGGTCAAAGCCTTATTGCGTAGGTGGTGGTTGCTCATAACGGTGTAGCCCGTGTTTCGCTCAACTCTGAAAACTGCCATACCTGATACCTCCTTCCTATGAAATTTGAAAGTGTTGTTTTTCGGTGTTTTCTTCGTCTGTATGCCTCCGTTATCCTTCGGAAAGGAAAACACCCACGCCCATCACGGAACGCAAGCCACAGAGGAAAGAACGGCGATTTTTCCACCCTAATTCATACATTTTTTTGATAGGGTCTTTTGGGCATAAAAAAACGCCATAGGATTTTTTACCTACGGCGCACACCATACGGCAGAAGGACACAGATTTTTAGTATCTGCGTCCTCCAAGCCTGTTTTCTATTCAATTTTTGTTTCAAGATCTGAGAGAACATCGCAGAAGAAATACGGCAACGGGTAGAGAGAGTCTGTTTTCGGGTTTGCTATACTGTGCTGATTGTAAATCCAAGCTCTACTTCTGTGCGGCTAAATGCATAAAGCCCAATCAAGAATTTCACAGATGCTCCGCTTACAAGGAAAACCTCGGTACTTGCTCCATCCATTATATCCGAGAGGTGGTGCTTCGGGAAACCATTCTTGAACTTGTGAAAAGAGTGGCTCTGTTCGTTCAGCAGTACGAAGCTGTGTTCCTCTATATGTACGCCAAGAAGCACAATATTACGAAAGAGGTCAATTCCCGTAATATGAAGGCTGCTATTGAACGAGATAAGCGAAGGATAAAAGAACTTGATAAACTGATTGAACGTATTTACGAGGATAATGTCCTTGGCAAGATCCCCGACTCTCGATTTGCGAAGATGATGAGTAGTTATGAAGCAGAGCAAAATCAGTTGATTGAAGAAACAACTAAAACCGAACAAGCCTTAAAGGCGATGGAACAAGATAAGGTGGATCTCCGCGCTTTTCTTGAAACAATACGTCAGTGTACCGAGATTACAGAACTGACACCTGCTATCGTCAATAGACTTATTCAGCGTATTGAGGTACACAAGAGCGAAAAGATCGATGGAAGAAAACGAGTGCGCCTTGACGTTTACTTTACGGCGGTAGGTCTGATCAACATTCCCGACGAAAAGGAACTCTTTGAAATGATGCAGGAAATTCAAAGTGCTAAAAGCGCTTAAAACAAGGGACAAAAACAAGAATACGGCATATCTCTTACGAAATATACCGTATTCTTGTAAAACTGTCCTTTAGCACCCGAGGCTAACGCAATGGATTTTTTGCTATTCACAAATCTGTCTTAAAAATCAAAGGAACATATCAGCCGTTCTCTTGATAGCGTTGATGCAGCTCATGTATACGTTTTCAGGAACGAACGTAACGTCCTGAGCTCTTCTGCCCGTGAAGAACTTGAACCAGCAAATAGCCGCCGCATATCTGCCGTAATCGAGAGAAAGGTGGAAACCGTCGCGGCAAAGCGTCATACCGCCGTTTTTATAGTCGAACGGAGGTGTGTTGCGGAGAACCTGAATAAAGTCGCCCGTGGGGATAACGCGCAAACCATGTTTTTTCGCCATTTCGGAAGATGCGGCAACGATAGAGCCGTACATATCCATCTGGCTTCTGTTGTAAGCGGCGAAGTTGGAGTGAGTGGAACCGATTTCATACGCCCATGTGCGGTGGAAAAGTATCTCTGCCTTGGGGCAAGCGGCTTTTATCGTGTCAAGAACGAAAGAAAGGTAAGGCTCATATGTTTCGGGTTTGCCGGAACGTCCGCTAACCTGCTGAACCGTGATATAATCCCAATCTTCAAGCGTAAGCGCTTCGGGAATGGAAATTTTCTGTACACCGTGCGCGTCTATTTCATAATCATAGCTTGCGGCGTTGTTTTTGATGTTGTTGGCGTGCTGTTCAAGGCTGCAACCGCCGATGTAAAGGTTGCGAACAAAGAGGGGTTCACCTGCGGAAGCCGCAACTTCCTGCAAATATCTTGTCGCGTCCTGAGAAAAACTGTTTCCTATTGCTAAAATTTTCATAGTAAACACTCCTAATATTTATGATAGCTCCATTGTATCACTATTCGAGTAAGATTTCAACATATTTTCTCAATTTTTCACGCGAGTTATTTTCTGCGCTGTCGCAATAAACACGCGTTTGCGCGTCACTTTTTCGTAGCCAATATTACCCATCGTATAG
>JBGVFW010000032.1:0-2173 GCA_045121315.1 Eubacteriales bacterium | reverse complement strand
AAAAAATCCATCTTATATTTCCTAACTCAATTAAATTTGTCTAAACAGCAGGAAAAAGAACTGCGCTTTCACACGGTTCTTTTTCTGTTGTAATTATATTGATTTTTGATTATTCAAGACCCATGTGCTTCATAACGAGCTTATCGATCTCTGTTTCGCCGTTTTCGTCGGCAACAAGAAGAGTTTCGAGAACTTCGTTGATAGCTTTAAGGAGTTCGTCATTGCCCTTTGTTACGCAGATTGCGTACTGTTCTTCAACAGGAGCGTCTTCAGCGTCGGTTTCGCCGGAATAGTAAAGGGGAAGAGCAACAAGTCCGGAGTTTTTGGAAACGATATATTCTGCGGGAAGCTGGTCGATGATAACAACGTCTACGATGTTGCTTGCGATACCGTCTGCCGCGAGCTGAGCGTTATCGAACTGTTTGAGCGTTGTGTTTGTGCCGTAGAGAACGCCGTCGTAGCCGTAATCATTGTCGGCAGTTGCGTTGATCTCGCCGTCTGTGTAGATCCAACCTGTTGTATCTGTCTGTGTGCCGATCGTCTTGCCCGCGAGAGCTTCCCAAACAATATAGGAAACGCCGTCAACAGTCTTTGTAGCAACGCTTGCGTCATCAGCAGCGTAGATTACGTACTGAACGGATGTGTAGTAAGGTGTAGAAAAGTCAACTTTTTCTTTTCTTGCATCTGTGATAGTGATACCTGCGGCGCCTGCATCGCAAACCTTGCCTTCGGAAACGTTATCGATGATAGCAGAAAATTCCGTGTTTACGAATTCGATCTCTTTGCCGAGCTTTTCGCCGACGAGAGCCATGATATCAACGTCAACACCTTTGATCTCTTTGCCGTCGAAATATTCGAAAGGAGCAAAGAAAGCGTTTGTCTGAACGATAATTTTTTCTGTGCCGCAAGAAGCAAGAGCAAACATCATGCAAAGTATGAGTGCTGCTGCGAGCACGAAGCTAATGATTTTTTTCATTTTTGATTTCCTCCAAATAAATTATAATGATAATTTTATAGTGTATATTATATATAATACGATAACGCAACGATTTTGTCAACAGTTATTTGCAAAAATATCCGTTTTTGATGCAAATTATACGGATTAAATTGTATAAATTTGCAAAAAACATTTCAGCGTACAACAATATCTGCAATTTCATTCACCGTTCCCGCGCCGAGCACAAGCACCATGTCGCCTTCGCGCGCAAGCTCGCGTATCTTCGACGCCGCATCCTCGTAGGAGGAGGCGTATTCTCCGTTCGGCACAGCAGCCGCCAAAGCCGCAGAGGAAACTCCGTATGTGTTCACCTCACGCGCGGCGTAGATATCCACAAAAAACGTTTTGTCTGCTTCCGAAAATGAGGAGGAAAACTCATCGAAAAGCGCCGCCGTGCGGGAATAGGTGTGCGGTTCGAACACGCATATAACTTTGCCGCGGCTCATTTTGCGAGCCGCGGAGATGGAGGAAACAAGCTCTTTCGGGTGGTGTGCATAATCGATATAAACATCCGCGCCGTTCACGCTTCCCTTTTTCTCAAATCTGCGAGAAAGACCCGCAAAATCGGAAAGGTAACGACCTATATCTTCTGCCGCCGCGCCGGCGTGATCGCACGCGGCGCACGCGGCAAGCGCGTTGTAAATGTTGTGTCTTCCCGGAACGGAAAGCGCAACATGGCAGAAAAACTCCCCGCGCTTCGCTATGTCAAACTCCGCGTGGCCGTCGTTATAAGAAATATTCTCCGCTCTGTAATCTGCCGCGTTTTCGATACCGAAAGTCGTTTTTTCCACACCGTCCAGCGCAGAAACCGTGTTGGCGTCGTCCGCGTTCGCCACAACGAGCGGATTTTCCGAAGAAAACGCGAGCATAGCGTATTTGTGGAAAGACGATTTTATCTGCTCTATTCCACCCGTGAAATAGTCCGTGTGGTCAAGGTCGATATTCAATACAATGGAAACAGAGGGGAAGAAACTCAAAAAAGAATCTTTATATTCGCACGCTTCGAAAACAAAATCCTTTGCCGTGCCAACACGGTATGCCCCGCCCATCTCTGCGGTCTGGGCGCCGCACATGACCGTCGGGTCTTTCCCCGAAGCGATAAGCACATGGGATATCATCGACGTGCAGGTAGATTTGCCGTGCGAGCCTGAAATGCCTATGCGCGTTTGATATTTC
>JBGVFW010000031.1:0-13835 GCA_045121315.1 Eubacteriales bacterium | reverse complement strand
AAGCTCTCGACGGAAACGGCGCGCTCTTTACGGGCGACGGTGCTAATATCTCAGTTGACGACGCGGAAGACCTCAATTTCAAGAGTAGCCAAAGCTTTACCATAGAGATGACTTTTAAAGCCGACACAAGCTCCGCTTCTTGGGGCGCGATCGTACAGAAGGGCCTTGCGGACAACGTCGCTCCCTATTATGGCTTTTGGGTCGATAACAAAGGCAAACTCGATTTCGGTGCGGCATCAACAGGCACGAAAAACTATGATTCCAACAACGAAATAGGAAGCGAATATCATCACGCGGTCGTCATACAGAATGTAAGCTCCGGTACGGTGCTTTTCTATCTTGACGGCGTTTTGCAAAGCTCTACACAGCCAAAAAACGCGAGCGTTCCGTTCAAGCCCACGTTCGTTTCTTCAAGCGGAGAACCGCTCACGATAGGCTCTAACGGCTCGGATCATTTTGCGGGCGTTGTGGATGATATAAAGATATATAACTACGCCGTTGATGAATCTGTTATCCTTGCGGATCACGGCACGATAAACGAGCTTGAAAGAGCAAAATTTATATACATAGACTCCAAAACGAACGAGAAAATAACGCTTCCTTACCGCGTTCATTTCCCGGAGGGATATGACGAAAACGACGGAAAGACGTATCCCATTCTCCTTGTTTTGCACGGTCACGGCGAAACAGGCTCGGACAACGTGGGTCAGCTCCGCGTTTGGGGTGGCTGTGCTCAGGATATTTATTCCAGAGAGGATTTCATTGTTATCATGCCGCAATGCCAATGCGATAACGGCGGCAAAAAGGAGTGGATAGCATCTCTGCACAACTTCGTTAAAGTAAACCGCAATCTTAATGAAAACGCAACGCTTGCTTTGCGTGCGGTTTCCGCTCTTATGAAAGAGTATATCGACAGCGGAAAGGTGGACACAGATCGCGTTTACGCTATGGGCTCTTCCATGGGAGCGTGCGGTATTTGGGAGCTTATGGTGCGTGAGCCCAAAATGTTCACGGCGGCGCTTCTCATGTGCGGCGTGGGAATTCCATCTGAAGCTGAAAAGCTCGTTGATATCGACCTTTGGGTATTCCACGGTACGGCGGACGAAACTATTCCTGTTGAAGGCACGAAGAATATGGAAGAGGCAATACTAGCCGCAGGCGGCACAAAGATGAAAGCCACATATTTGGAAGGTGTTGACCACAACTGTATGAACTATTGCTTTGAATACGGTGATATCCTCGGTTGGCTTATTTCGCAGACGAAAACAGATTGATAAATGCAAAAAATCCGATGTTTTACATCGGATTTTTTGTTGTATCATAAGAGTTTACTGCAAAAATGCAGTGAACTCTCTTCGTTGCGGCGTATCCGAAATGCAGTCCCTACGATAAATAAAAAAGGCAAGCCGCGCGGATTGCCTTTTTTATAACTTTTTCTCGAAACAGAGAAAAAGTTAAATATAATAGTTTCAAGACCGCGGGCGGTCTTGTTCCTTTAATTATCACAAACAAATTAAAGCAAACACGCTTTCGGGCGTTTCGTATCCCTCTTTTTTCAGTGCGAACATGGCGTTGCGGTAAAAATCCGTATGCTCCACAAAACGGAAAATTTCGCCCGCCGCGTGAACGAGATCCGCTTTTTCGCTTTTATCTGCCATATACGCCACGCAGATGAATTTGAGCATAGCGTATGCGGCGCAGAGCGCGAGATATGCGTCCTCACATCTTTCGTCGAAATCCGCATATGGGAACTGCTCATAAAACATATGATTTGTCATTATTTTTTCAAAGTATACGTCCGCGTCGGGGAATAGAGTGTAAAAATGTTCCCTTGCGGCAATGTATTTTCCGAGCGATGCGGATATCACGCCGCTGTCAATGTAATTTTCCTGCGTTATTCCGATGTTTAAAAGCGCACTTTCGGCACATTCGCGCAGAGCGTCGCTTATCTGCTCAAACCGCAGGATAATCTTTGTCAAAGAGAAAATCTCATTTTCTCCGAAGGGCACGGGTATCTTTTCAATTTCGGGCGCGTTTTCCGACGCGCCGCAGACGATCTTTCCGATGGTGTAAAGTCGGATGGAAAGGGGCTCTGCTCGATCACACATTTTTTCGATAGTGCGGCGGCGTACGCTCACTCTTTCGGGAGTTTCCGTGTTGGAGCTTACGCCGACATTTTCCGGCATTTCAAGTTCGATCTTCTCAAAATGAATCTTTTCTGTGTTTTTCATAAGAAGCTCAAGCGTTTCTTCACAACTGCCGGAACAGGAAAGCTCGTGTACCTTTCCTTTTTTCACGGAGCGCGGGTACATTCGGCATACCATTGGCAAAATTCCCTCGCCGCAGGCGCGCTGGAGCGAACAATAGCCTTCCTCATCGATAAGCGGGCAATAGCCGTCCCACCCCTCGTTTATAAGTGCGTAACGCTCGTTAGTGGGGTGATCTGCGACGTAAAACGCGCGGTCTATCTTGTGGCGCAGAGCCTTTTTGCAGTTTATACCGAGTATACGGTTAAATTCCGCGAAACTGAGTGTAATGCCCCAGCCGCTGCAGCAAACGTCGCGACACTCACCGCATTTGCAGGCAAAATCCTTGTAATAATCGGGAACGATAAATTTTTCTTTCGTAAAAAAGACCTCTTTTCAGAAAAAATTTCACGGAAATATTATATTTCCATAAAAAGTCAAATGTCAAGAGTTTTTTTGCATACTATTGAAATTTTTTTCAAAAAGAGGTATTATATGTGTAGAATTATTTAAAACGGAGCAAACTATGGCAGAAAAGACGAACGCTATGCGCAAGCTTAGCAGTATGAAAATAGATTATAAAGAGCATTATTACGTGGACACGGGCGCGGTTGCGGGTGTGGATATAGCGAGGGTTCTCGGCGAGGACCCTGCGCGCGTTTTCAAAACGCTCGTGACGGTTGGCAAATCGGGCTCTCACTATGTTTTTATGATTCCCGTGGCCCAAGAGCTTGACACTAAAAAAGCCGCCGCCGTTGTCGGTGAAAAATCCATAGAGATGATAAAATCAAAAGAGCTTTTGCCCTTGACGGGATATATTCACGGCGGATGTTCACCTATCGGCATGAAGAAGTTTTTCCGCACGACTATCCACGAAACCGCGAAAGATTTTGAAACGATATTTTTCAGCGGCGGCAGGATAGGCTTCCAAATAGAGCTTCCTCCGCAAAAGCTTGCCGAGGTAATCAAATTTGAATACGCGGATATTATAAGGTAAAAAAGCGTTCAAACGCTTCACTCCCTTTCTCGCTGCGGTTAGGTCAGTTCAAACACATCTATCGCCATCGTTAGCGTAGGCAAAAACTTGCTATTTAGTGCTACGATTTGAAGGCAAATCACGCCACGGGTCTTACAGTCCCATCGGACTGTAATTCAGCACCCTCGCGCCGCTACGCCACCCTATTCTTGGGGGAAAGGTACGCTTTTTGAACAAAAAATTGCGCACTAATTGCGCAATTTCCTATAAAGTAAAAAATCCCCCGCGAGTTCCTTGCCATAGATCAGGTCGCTCGCGGGTGATTTATTTGCCGCGAAAATAACATTTTACGCTTTTACGGTATACGTTCCGGCGGTAAATTCTCTTACCTCATTGCCAAGATACAATTTACCTTTGCAGGAAGAGGGAACCGTGAACGTGACAAGTATTTCTCCGCCTTTTTTCTCAAAACCACATTCCGCTTTGCCATACGGCGTGTTCACGCTCGCGTACGCGTGGGAAAGGTGGCTTTCCACAGCGGGGTGGAAAGATATCTCCCTGTACGCAGGGGCGGCTGCGGAGATTCCCGCAACGTATTTATAGAAAAAAGCGGAAACGCAGGAAAACATATGTTGGTTGCGGGAACCTCCGCCGTTCCAACATTCAAGCAAAGTCGTCGTGCCCATATCGAGCCAAACCTTCATGCTTGGATATGTGGGGTTGGTGAGCACTTTCATTGCTTCTTCAGCATGTCCGTATCTGCCGAGTACTTCCATAACGGCTTTGCAGCCCAGAACGCCGAAATCGAGGTGGCCGTTTTCGCGCTCTATCTGCGAAAGGAGCTTTTCCACAAGGTGGGGGATTTCTTCCTCGTCTGCAAGCCCGTGGTATACCATGAGCGCCGTTGCGCTTTGGCAATCGCCTTTGACGGTGTATGTTTCTGCGTCGAAAAATTCGCGTCTGAACGCTTCTTTTACATTTGCGGCGAGAGCGGCGTATTTCTTTTTGTCTTCTTCAAATCCGAGCAGGTGGGCGCATTTTTCCGCCATTTTCACAGCGCTGTGGAAAAACGCCGTGTCGCTTACGGGAACAGGGCATTTGAAGGATTCCATATTGACGCTTATCGCCGCGCCCTCGAAAGGCGCGCACCAGTCGCCCAAGCCGTAATTTGCGATATATCCGTTTGCCATAGAGCTGATGTAGGTGATGTGCGCCTGCAAAGCTTTGTAGTTTGCGCGGAGCACCTCGATGTCGCCGTATTCTGTGTAAAGATTCCACGGCACGTCCACCATAGGGTGCGACCAATCAGGGCCGTTTAGGCTGTTATATCCCCAGCCTGCGGATGGAACGATGCACGGCAGGCACCCGCCCACTCTTTGAGAATCGCGCAGGTCCTGCTGCCATTTGCGCATGAGGTTTTCCGCGCCGAAGTTTATCATGACCTGCTCTGCGGAAAGCCCCGTGTCGCCCGTCCAGGAGCTTTTTTCGCGCACGGCGTCCGCCGCGAGCGTGTTCATACAGCACGATGTCGTCGAGGCAAGGCAGAGGTGCTGTATTGCGTTGATATCTTGATCTGAGCAGGTGAAAACACCTCTCTCCTCTAAATCGTTGCAGAGCGCCCAAGCTTCAACGTCGCAGAGGGCGGGCGGCTCTTCACAACCCGAAATTTCAATGTACTGGAAACCGTGATATGTGAATATAGCGTTCCATTCTTCGGGCTCGTCCGTGCGTTTGGTGTACACGTCCGTCTGGAAACAATAGTTTTTGATGAAGCAGGAGAGCGCCTCTTGGTCAAGCTCACCGTCGGGATAGAGGCGGTCGCAATAGCGCATCTGATAGCGCGTGCCTGCCTTGCCGCGGAACGTGACGTGCGCCACGCCCGCGAGGTTTTGCGAAAATTCGTAAAGCCAACCGTTTTTTACCTTGCGGCAGACCGTCGGCGCGTATTTCGCGCGCACGCGGATAGGCTCTATTTCCATGAGCGAAAGAGCGGAACCGGGACTTTTGGTGTATCTTGCGGGGAAGACCTCGCCCGTGTAACCCGCTTTGTCCCAGCCGAGCTTTTCCAAGCGAGCGTCGTATTCTTCGCCGTGGCGTATGCCGTTGAAAACGATAGGACCTTCAACATAGCTCCAAGTATTGTCGCTGACGATCTTTTCCGTGCGGTCTGCGTATTCGAGGTGGAGCTCGAGCAAAAGTTTGGGCACATCGCGCCACGGGGCGGTGTTTGTCTGCCACGGGTCCTCCGTAAAGCAGTTAAAAAAGCCGTTGCCAAGTATAACGCCGACGGCGTTTTCGCCGTTTTCAATCATGTCAGTTACGTCGAACGCGCGGTAAAGTATGTTTTTATCGTACGAGGTAAAGGGTGTGGAAAGAAAATCGTCTCCGACCTTTTTGCCGTTGATATGCGCTTCGAAATAGCCGAGTCCCACAACATACAGAATGGCGCGTTTTGCTTTTTTCGCGAAAAATTCGCGGCGCAGATATATCGCGGGCAAAATATCGTCGCGCTTAATTGCTTTGCCGCCCGTGATGTATCGCGCCTCCCAAGGCGTACCCATAAATCCCGTGGAGAAATGCGTTTCGGAAACGTATTCCTTGCCGTTTTCAAGAAGCGAGCGCACCTTTACGAAATATTTCGTACAGGGAGAGAGGGGAACGTCGGGGTAAATGTTCACGCGCTCGTCCGTTTTTTCCGTTTGAGAGAAAATTACGTTTTCGAAATTTTCGTCTTTTGCGACGGTAAGCGTATATTCCGTTTGCGCGGAAAATTCGCCGCTTGGCAAAGTCCAGGAAAAACGTGGCGCGGAATCTATGAAAGGCATTGTGAGAGAGTTTATTTTGATCTTCATGATTATACCTCGTAATATTTTTTGTAAGGCGTATTTATATTTCAAGAATACTATATTTCACGCCGCTTTGTCAATTCAAAAATTGATTTTTAAAAATTTCGGGCGGGTTTATACAATATGAATGGACAGATTTTGAAATTTGTGGTATAATCTAAAAATGATTTACGGAAGAGGTTTAATATAGTAAAAAATAGTAAAAGACGTGTTTTTCTCTCTCAAAAATCATCATCCGCGAAGCAGGCTGACGCGCACATCGCGGATGATCTGCTTGACGGGGATGAGAAAGACAAAACGCTTTAAAAGCATCAAAGTGGAATGGCAAACGCGCAAGGGAAAACCGAAAATAAAAACTTTCACCGGGTTTCCCACGCAGATAATACAGCACGAGATCGATCATTTCGAGGGAAAAATAATTTGAATTAAAACGGAGTTTTAAATAATATGTACATACACAAGGTTCAATATTACGAAACGGATAAAATGGGTGTTACGCATCATTCAAATTATATTCGTTTTATGGAAGAAGCAAGGACGGATTTTCTTGAAAAACTAGGTTATGGCTACGATAGAATGGAGCGTGAGGGGATAATTTCGCCTGTTATTTCGGTTTCATGTGATTACAAGAAGTCAACAACGTATGCCGATGAAATTTATGTTGAAGTACGTGTTTGCGAGCTTTCCCCTGTGCGTATCTCTCTGCTTTATGAGATGAAATGCGGCGAGGACACGGTCTGCATCGGCAAAAGCAGCCATTGCTTTTTGAGCAAAGAGGGGAAAATACTCTCACTCAAACGTGAGATACCCGAATTTTACGCGAAAATGGCGGAGATATTGGTAAAGGAATAGAATGAAAACTGTATAAAGCAGAGGGTGCAAAAATGTCCGAAAATGGGGATTTTTTTGTCTAATGAAAACTTTGTTTGAACACGCAAAATTGCGCACTTCCTATGTTATAAAACAAAAAGCATCGCGAAAAAATCGTGATGCTTTTTATCATTCAGAAAGTGATATATCGTATGGCAGTGGTACTCCCGCCGAAAAAACAATACCGTAGGGCGTTCTGTGAACTCCCACTAAAAAGTAGAGAAACGTAAAACAGGCGAACGCAGTTATACCCTACACATAAGATTGAACAGCAAACGAAACGGCGGGAGCAAGCCCCCGCCATACGTTGTATATATTCTGCTTTTTTTCGGTCTGTTGCGAGTTTAGCATTTGTATGACAAATGCATGGGCAAGTACTTATTAAACTATAATAAATCCGAATGCTTCCATTACGGAGAAAACGAGGATAGCCACGATGCAAATGGGGGCTATATATTTTATTACGACGGTGAAAAGCTTTTTCCCCTTGAATTTACCTGTGCGTTCAACCTCGTCAATAACCGTTTGGGGTTTTACAACATAGCCTATGAGTATGCATGTTATGAGCGCTACGATAGGCATAATAACACTGCTCGTGATGAAATCGAAGAAACCAAGCAAGCTCATTCCGAAAATTTTAACATTGCTCCAAATACCGTTACCAAGCGATACGGCCACTCCTACAATTAGCGCAAAAGCGAATACGATAATCGAAGCCGTGATCCTTTTGAGCTTCAGCTTATCCATAAGAATGGAAACGACCGTTTCCATGACTGATATGGAAGAGGTAAGAGCTGCAAAAAGCACAAGCAGGAAGAATACTGCGCCGATAACGCCGCCACCCGGCATACTGTCAAACACCTTGGGGAGCGTTTCAAACATAAGGCTGAAACCTTTTGTAAGCCCTTCTTCGCCGCCCGGAAAAGCGAACACGGCGGGAATTATCATAAGACCTGCGAAGAATGCGATGCCTGTGTCGAATATCTCAATATGTCTTACAGAGGATTCGATATTTACGTCACGTTTCATATACGATCCGTATGTTATCATAATGCCCATAGCAAGTGACATAGAGAAGAAAAGCTGGCTCATTGCTGCAAGCACGGTTGTGAAAGAGAGTTTGGAAAAATCGGGCTTGAGATAGTATACAAGTCCCTCTGCTGCACCGGGCATGAAAAGCGTGTATACCGCGATGAACACGGTAAGAATAACGAGCACGGGCATCATGAATTTGCTTACCTTTTCGACGCCTTTTTCCACGCCGAGCATTACTACAATAGCGGTGAGCGCTATAAAGATGAGAAACCACAAAAGCGGCTCGCCCGTTTGGCTCGTGAATGAATCAAAATATCCGTCTGCCGCAGAATTGCTTCCACCGCCTATTGTGAACGTGAAAAGATATTTTGTTATCCAGCCGCCGATAACGCAATAATAGGGAAGAATGAGCACAGGCACAATGGACGCAAGGTATCCAAGAAAAGCGAATTTTTTGCTGAGCGCGCCGAATGCGCCTACCGCGCTCACTCCTGTTTTCCTTCCTATGGCGATCTCTGCCGTCATAAGCGTAAAGCCAAACGTGACGGCAAGAATGATGTAAACGAGCAGGAATATACCGCCGCCATATTGTGCGGCGAGATACGGGAAACGCCAAATATTACCCAAACCTACAGCAGAACCTGCCGCGGAGAGGATAAATCCGAGTTTTCCCGAGAAAGAACTTCTTTTTTGTTCCACAGAAAAATCTCCTTGTGTAAAAAATTAAGTCCGAATAAGGGAATATTCGGACTTGGTTTTAGTATTATGCCATACTTTGGCGAAAAATGCAATACGAAGCGGGAATTTTGTGAATAAAAAAATAACAAAAATCAAAGCCTTGCTTTAAAAACGCGGACTTTTTTATCCATTTTCCTGCAGTTGTCTATGACGAAGCTTGTGCCGTTGGATTTGCCGTCCCAAAAAGCGTATACGATATCAGCGTATTCGATGATCTCAAGGTTGCGTTTGAGGGGGGCGTATTTTCCGTATGTTTCGTAATCGGGCAGGAATTCCGTGAGCTTGAGCCCGTGCTGCTGCGCGTATCTGCGCGCGCATCTGTCTATGCCGACAGCTCCGCCCGAAACTATCTCCGTCGTGTCGGCGGGCAGGTATTTTTCAAGGTCGTTCACAATAAGACTGCGCGAACCGATTATGGCTACTTTCATAATATCCTCCCCGAATTTTTGTTGATATATTTTATTATACAACAAAATTTTCGGTAAATCAAGAACGCATTTTATTTGTTTCTGGGACTCTGCAAATCAGTCAAAAGTTTACACGCGTTTTGGGATCGGAGCGGATTTTTCGCTTTTTTCTTGTCTACAATACAAGAAAAAAGGAGTTTTCTCACATGATACACCACATAACAGACCTTGCAGTTGAGGCAAGGAGCGAATATATGAACACCTATGCGCCCTCGCACAGAGGCGAGATAGACGGTGTCACCTACTCGGAAAGAAGCGAAGGAGAGTTTTCTGTCAGCACGATAGATATATTGAACGAAGCGGGCGAACGCGCCATCGGCAAGCGGCGCGGAAGGTACGTTACAATTGCTTTTCCTGATATAACCCTTGCGGGATATGATGATTTTACGCGCCTTTGTTCGCTTTGTGCCGATGAGATACGCTCGCTTTGCTCGCACACTGCAGGAGAAGTACAGAGCGTTCTTCTCTGCGGTTTGGGTAACGAGCGAATGTCGCCTGACGCGCTCGGCCCATCATCTGTAAAAAACGTGCTCGTGACGCGGCATTTGAAGGAAGATGACCGCGAAGTGTTCGACCGTGCGGGATTTTTTGATGTCTGCGCTGTTTACCCCGACGTTAGCGCGCACACGGGGCTTGAAGGAGCTGAACTTGTTCGCGCGGCGGCACAGCACGCAAGACCCGACGTTATCATCGCTGTGGACGCGCTTGCCGCGCGCGAAGCCTCGCGCCTTTGCAGAACGCTGCAGCTATGCTCTGCGGGTATTTCGCCCGGTTCGGGCGTGGGCAACGCCAAGCGCGCTATCGATAAAGAGAGCATGGGAGTGCCTGTGATATCGCTCGGTGTGCCGACGGTCATAAACGCGGCGACTCTCGTAGCAGACGCGGCGGGGGAGGAGGCGAAAACGGATGGGCTGAGCGGCTTATTCGTTTGCCCAAAGGATATAGATGAGCTTTCCGTCAAGCTTTCAAAGCTTATTGGCTACGCTATAAACCGCGCTTTCCACGGAGAGCTTTCGTTCGAAGAAATGACGATGATGTGAATTAAAACCCGCTTTCCACAATATATATCTATAAAACGATATATTTTGCGGAGGTGCGAATTGAACACGGATTTTTCTGGAAAAGATATAATGCCGTATGTAAAGAAAAGAAAAAAACGAAGCGGAAATCCAAAAATATTCCTTTTGATATTGGTCGTGGCGGCGGTGGTGTCGCTTTCTTTCGTGATATATAGGAGCGGACGGGAGCTTTTCTCGTTTTTAGAAGGTGCAAAGCAGACCGAACATACTACCTCCTCAGCGCGGACGACGGAGACGGAGCAGACGACTTTTGAAACGACCTCTGCCTCGGCCGTAAGTGCGCGCAGGATACTCAAAAGCGACATGAGCGCTTTTACGCTCGGAAAACTTTATGAAAACGAAACGGATGCGGACGCTTTTCCTTCGTCATACGTTTTTACGCCGCTTTCGGGAAGCGAGATATCGGTGATCGTGATATGTTCGCGCGGCTTTGAAACGTACCTTGCAAAAGAAGCGTTTTATATGGACGGCGATTACCCCAACGGAGAGCAGATTGTGAGCGCGGACGTTTGCGCCCGCAACATCGCCGCGAATTTGACTCTTTCGGGTATCGGTGCAATTTATATAGACGTGGGCAACACTTCTGCTTACAAAAGCTACGAAAATGCTGTGAAAAAGATAAACGAGTGCCTCGCGCTTTACCCGAATGTGAAATGTGTTATAGACGTTCACCGAGGGGTGTATTACGACGGTGAGGGGAATTTTATTGCGCCGACATTCGCGTGCGATGGAGAGGAAACGGCGCAGATTCGCTTTGAAGTGGGTGCGGGAAGCGATAATTTTCCGCTCAACCTTTCTATAGCCGACACGCTTTTTACCGCGCTTCAAGAGAAAAGCTCATTTTCTGTCATGCCGACAAGAATAAAGAGCGGAAAGCTCGCCTCGGACGTGAGCGTTCCTGTTATTACTTTGGAGATCGGAAGCGCGGTCACTACCGCGGAAAGCGCGCTTACCGCGGCAGAATTTTTTGCCAAAACTTTTGCAGAAACGGCGGGGTAGAGAAAAAATTATTATTTGACAACGCGAAAAAAGCCCGCGTGGAGCGGGCTTTTTTGCTGAACAAAATGTGTCAAGAGCAAATTTTCACAATTTTTTTTAAAACCCCTTGACTTTTGTTGTGAAATGTGCTAATATATAGACAGAAAGAAGAAGACACAAAAAATAAGGAGTGATCGTAATGATTTTAAATAGAAAACTCCCGTCAATCCAAAAGGTGCTTCTTTTCAGACTATGACGGGGAACAAACTATAGGTTTGTTCTCGAAACTATTTGAAGCCGCGGCACATAGGCATAGGAGGTTCTTATGAAAAACCTTAACGGTAGAAAGAGAGTTCTCCTTTTCAGACTATGACGGAGGGCAAGCGTAAAAAGTTTGTTCTCGAAAAAATTCATAGTAAGATGCAGGAGGCAAACATGAAAACACGCAATACACAGAGGAGCCCCGTACTTCTGATCTCTTTATGAGAGAGAACAAGGGTGAAAGACTTGTTCTCACACAGGTATAGACCCCGTAAATCCGTAGGAGGCTCACATGAAACATCTTAACGGTAGAAAGCAAGTTCTCATTTTGGAAATATAATAAAGAACAGACGTAATGTTTGTTCTTATCGATCAAATTCCAAACGGAGGATAAAAATATGAAAATTCGCAATACGCAAAGGAGCTCAGTACTTCTGATCTCTTTATAAAAGAGAACAAGGGTGAAAGACTTGTTCTCATGTAGATCATAAACCTCAACCCCATACATCGCAGGAGTTTCTTATGAAAAACCTTGGCAGAAAGAGAGTTCTTCTTTTCGGACTGTGATATGAACAAACGAAAGTTTGTTCCATTAAATATCATGGGATGATGTGAGGAGGAGCATATGAAAATTCTTTATACACACAGGAGCTTAGTACTTCTGAAACCTTCCAAATGAGGACGGTATAAAGAAACCGTTCTCTCACACGCTTCAACCTTTGTTGACATATGGGAGGCTGTTATGAAAAACAAACAGATACTTCTGATTCCTCTTTAACAGAGAACAAATGTGAAAGGTTTGTTCTCGTAACCGAAATGTAATTTCATTCGTTTGCAATCGGTCGCGACAGTGCAGGAGGGTAATCATGAAAATAATAAATGCGCAGAGGAGCCTTGTACTCCTGGAACTTTCATAACGGAGGATGTGGCAGTAGCCCCATTCTCGCAAACAAAACTTTTATTCTGAATTCAGAAAGATAACGTTATTAAAAACGCCCGCAATCGCGGGCGTTTTTGTTGTTTTGCGGAAAAACAAAACGGACGAATTAAATCGTCCGTTTTATCTGAATTTCAAAAATTATTTCTCTTCCGTTTCAACCTTGATCGTGCTTATCCAACGGAGAGCTTCACCGAACCACTGTGCAACTGTGGGGTTGTTCCAACCGACAACGGGGTTTGCGAGCGACGCACCGTGACCGCCGTAGGGATAGATGTGCATTTCAAATGGAATATTATTCTTTGCGAGAGCCGCAGAAAGCATGAGGGAGTTTTCAACGGGAACCGTTGTATCCTCTCTTGTATGCCAGATGAACGCGGGAACCGTGTTTTCGTCAACGAGGTTTTCAAGAGAAACCTTTGCAAGAGCGACGGCGTCTTCTTTTTCATCGTGAAGAATATTGTCGATAGAGCCGCGGTGAGCATATTCGCCGCTGGAAATAACGGGGTATGCGAGAACCATGCCTGCGGGGCGGGCGTAGTTTTCGGGCATATCGATAGCGCTTGTTACGTATTCGCTGTTGTAGAGAATACCGAGGGAAGCGGCAAGGTGACCGCCTGCGGAATAACCCGTAACAAAAACGTAGTTGGGATCAATATTGAATTTTTCTGCGTTATCTTTGATAAATTTCATAGCAAGAGCGGCTTCAATAAGCTGACCGGGGAACTTTTTGCCTTTTTCGTTGCGGTTTTTAACGGAGTAATCGAGAACGAAAGCGTTGTATCCTGCCGCGAGGAAGGACGTTGCGATGGGTTCGCCTTCTCTGTTGGAGCAGAAGGAGTATGCGCCTCCGGGGCAGATGAGGATCGCTTTTCTTTTATAATTGAACTTCATATCTTCGGCTGTGCCTGCGATATAAGCTGTGATAGTGATTTCCTTTGTGGGAGTCTGGGTGAGCGTGAAAACTTCAATAGAAGGGTGTATCATCATATGAAAAAACTTCCTTTACATATATATTTTCATGTGGATTATATCACAGTGCGGTGTAAAAGTCAAGCGTTCACGCGGACAAAGCCGCCGTAATCGAAAAGGTTGCCGCCGCCAAGGTTTATTATCTCCGTGTCGTGCTTTTTGGCAAAGGCAAGGATATTTGAGGCGTCGGCGTGTTTCCATATATCGCCGAAAACTGCGACTTTACTCTCGGCAAGCGTTCCCGAAGCGCCGCCGATAAATCCCGTATCGTATTTTTCGATGCCGATGTTCCCGGCGGAGATGAGCAGAGCGTCTATATCGCGCTCCAAGGCGGCTTTATATATAGAGGTATCAGCGGTAACCAAGGCATCGCCTAACAGCATGGTGGAGCATTTTGCGTACCCCTGCGCCACGCTTACGGTTTCAAAGC
>JBGVFW010000030.1:0-2658 GCA_045121315.1 Eubacteriales bacterium | reverse complement strand
TTCTCTACGCAAAGTTTATATAACGTCTCTCTCTGTACAGAAGTAAGCAACGGAAGAATCTTTTTCATCTTTCTTAATACACGCTTATCTTGCAATAATTCTTCCTGCTCAATCATAGCTTCCTCCGCATTTAATTCGCCTGACACGAAATTATGTCCAGCTTCCTCTATTGCATCTAAAGAAGTTGTATGATATGTTTCTCTTGCTTCCAATCGCCACGAACGACGATTCATTTTGATAAGTTCCTTCTTTTGTTCTTCCGTTACCTCCACATAAACAGTGATACCTTGTGCGTTTTTGAAATAATATTTTTCCATTTTGTTCTCCTTCTCTCGTCGAAGAAGAACAATAAAAGCCAAGCAAATAGAAAGGCAGGGATGCAACCTATGCATACCCTGCCACTGAATGTCCAAAAAATTAGTGCAATAAAGTAAGGGTACACACATAACACTTTAAGACTAACTTCTTAATCTTTTACGCTATGTCATATCCGCTTGTCCTTTATTGCAAATCGGGACGAGATTTTATTTATTTTTTATTTGATTTCGATAATAAAAAAAGCCCACCGATAAATAGCAGAAATTCATATCGAACTCTACTATCTATCGGTGGCCTCTCAATCCTGGTTAAACCGTACCGTCTTAGCATATACCCTCTTTCTGGATTTACAAGGGCGCTATCTCAGCCCGACCAGCGATACTTTATATGCCGTATGTATTCAATTTTATAAAACGACTTGTCCTTCGGGGGCGTGAACCTCAATCACTACCACCCTACGACTTTTTTGCTTTGTTATCGACACCGCGCCGCAATATGGGCATTTCTTCTTTATCAATCCATCGGGAGTTTTCCACGCTTCCAACTGATGAAAACAATTATTGCACATAATCACTACGGGCGTATAATCATTATTCATAATATACCCTCCTTCTTCCATCAGCGAAAGTGCTAAGTTTATCATACACTTCTCGTGGTTGGAACCTCCTACGAATGTGTACAATACTCACGCCGACTTCTATATGTTTGACACAGGGCTTCGTCAAAACTTTTTTTCCTTTATGGCTTTAACCAATGAGTTCATATCGTATTCTGGAATAGGCCTTCTCAAAGCGGGCTCTTTAGGGATATACCGCTTTGTTGTACAACCACATTTTGGACATGTAAACCATCCATCTGTTTTTGTTAAGTCCACTTGTTGAAATTCTGCTCCACATAAACACTTTACATCTTTAAGCATATCTATTACCTCTTATATTTTTTTCAATTCGTAAATATCATCAAACACAATTTTCTCGCCAGCGAAAACTATATAACGATACACCATATCGATTTTCTCTACCGTTCCAACCTTTTCAATCTCATGAAAGGAGCGATAGTACAAAATCTTTATTTTATCACCACGTTCTAAACGAGTGATTTCTATAGACAAAGCTTCGAGTGCATCTTCTCCACGCTCACGTCTTTCCACACGACTAAATTTTTCCTCTCTATCCCTTAAAGCTTCTTGCAAGCCTTTCATTGCATCGAATGGCATAAATTGCTTAGCCCTTTCCTGTCTTGTCATCATCACCTGCTCTATGTCCTCCAATAAACGTATTACGCTCACGTTGCGTTGAACATTCTAAATAATTCATCCCTCGAAGAAGCGCATTTTTACCATATTTTTTCGTGACTTCCAATGCAACTTTTTCACGTTTACGCTCCCGTTCTACTTCGTCTATATTTGTAAATAAATCATAGCCTTCGCAAGCTTCATTCACTACGTTAGAAAATCCCAACCCAATCCGCCGAATTGGAACATCCTTCGCCGTAGTTCGTTCATACAACCGCATTAAATATGGTTGTATTAAAGAAGGAAGCTGCGTTGTAACCGTCATTTTAACTGAACCACCCGTCGCTGGGATAACTTCTTTAGAATACCCTATAATTATATCCAGCTTATTCGTTATAACCTTTCGTTTCATAAGTTCACGCGTTCCGTTATACAACATTTCATTAAGAACAATGCGCGCTTCATCGTATGTATAATCCCGTGGCAAAATTTGAGAGAAGGAAACCGACTTTGATTTACTCTTATACTTTTTGATATCCTCAATTAGACAAGATTCTCGTCCAAAAGCATGATCGATAAGTAGCTCTGCATTGATACCAAACTCTTTATAGAGCAATTCTTGAGGGGCACGAGCTATTCCCTGCATATCATAGATCCCATATTTAGACAATCTTGCCGCCGTTCCCCTTGCTATCTGCCAAAAATCGGTGATTGGCCGGTGTTTCCACAACTTTTCCTTGAATATATCCTCTGTTAAATAACCTATGTGCGATTTTGAATGTTTCGCTGTTATATCCAATGCTATCTTAGCAAGATACAAATTTGTACCAATACCTATTGTTGACGGGATTCCCTTTTTCTCCAAAATTTCATTGATCAAAAACCGAGCCATCGCACGCGCGCTCATTTTATAGAGTTTCAAATAGTCCGTCACGTCAATAAAAGACTCGTCTATCGAATACACATGAATATCTTGTTTGGAAAAATATTGTAAATATATCGCGTAAATATCTGCCGCATATTCTATATATAACGACATACGCGGAGGCGCAACTATATATTTAACATTAGATGGGATTTCGGATATCCTACATCGATTCTTAATC
>JBGVFW010000029.1:0-14783 GCA_045121315.1 Eubacteriales bacterium | reverse complement strand
TGGTGGATATATGTTCTGCGGCGTGCTCGTGCTTTTTGTACTTCTTTGCGGGATATCATTTTGCCCGATATATATCAAACGCGACATTTCGCTTTCCCGACTTATGAATGCTTCAGGAAAAAGTGTTTTCACGCAGGTCATGGGGGAATACCTTTCGTTTTTTCTAATGATGTTTACAAACGTTTATATAATTATCTGTGCGCTCTCGCTTTTCGCGGGCGATGCGATAGGCTTTATTCCCGAACTTAGCGGCGCTGATATCGTATGGGCACAGGGATTTGCATTTAAGCTTATCCCCGCCATATTGGTAATAACGGCTTTGCAGTTTCTTATATATGAATTTTCTACGGGACTTGTTGGCGGCGTATTGGCACAGTTTTTGGGCGCGATATCGCTTGCATACGTCAGCGGATGTTTCTATCCCATCAGCTTTTTTCCGGACGCGGTACAAGCTCTTGCAGGTATCTTGCCTACGGGCGCGGCACGTGTGTACGTTTCCACCGCGCTTTACGGCGCTGCGGATGTGTGGAACGTGGTGAAACTTGTCGCTTTCTTCGCGGTTTTGATGATAGCCACAATAGCAAAGAGAAAACACCGCGTTACGCGCGGGTGAGGAGGATAATATGGAAAAAATCAAAAAAATGCTCACTTACGTCGCCGTATTTAATAAGCGTTTTCTTAAAAAGCCTGGGTTTATAGCCATGCTTTTGCTCGTGCCTTGCCTTGTGCTTGCGCTGAATATTGCAAGCGCGGGCGAGAGCGGCATGGTGACCATCGCACTTGCACGGCAGGATAACGCTGACGAGCTCTCGGCTCATATCACGAACGATATTGCGGACAGCAGCGCGCTTATCCGCTTCGTTTTATGCGAAACACATGAGGAAGCTTGCAATCTTGTGGAAGCTGGCGAAGCGGACGCGGCGTGGATATTCCCCGCACAACTTGAAGAAAAGATAGAGGATTTTGTGAAAAACAGAAACAAACGCTATTCTTTTGTCAAGATAGTGGAGCGGGAGGACACAGTGCTTTTACAGCTCGCGCGCGAGCGCCTTTATTCAGCACTATACCCTTATTGTTCGCAGGCGCTTTATAAAAATTATATAGAAAAAAACGTGATAGAACTTGAAACGCTTTCCGAAGAGGAGCTTAACAATTATTATGAGGCGATAAAAGCCGACGGCGACGATCTTTTCCGATTCTCTTATGCGGATCAGAGCGAGGACGCTTCAGATGCAGAAAACATGAATTATATCACGGCACCTGTGCGCGGGCTTCTCGCCGTTTTCGTGACGGTGGCGGGTTTTGCTGTTGCGCTTTTCTATATGCAGGACAGCCGAGAGGGGAGATTTACCTGGATCGTAAAGGGAAACCGCTTCGGAGCTATGATGGGATATTACCTCTGCGCGATATTTGACGTGGCTGTGGTTGTGTTTATTTCGCTTTTTGCCACAGGAATGTTTTCTTCATTTGGGCGTGAACTTACGATAATGCTTCTTTACGTTTTGCTCTGCGCGGAATTTTGTATGCTTCTCGCGCAAGTTTGCGGAGGCATACGCTTGCTTGGCGCGCTGGTGCCTGTGCTTGCTATCGCGATGATAGTGATATGCCCCGTGTTTTTTGACCTCGAAATGCCTAGACTTCTCAAGTTTATTTTCCCTCCGTCCTATTACTTGGGAGCGGTGCATAATGTAAAATATATATGGTATATGCTAGGCTTTACGGCAGCACTTTTTGCGGCGAACTACGGAATTTACCGCATAAAAATTCGCACGAACATGATTTAAAATTACAGATAAAAGGCTTCCTTTTGATGTGATATGAAGTTACGGATGACTGATGGTCGCTTTTGATTATTTTTGTGTTACGGTTTTTAAAAAATTAGTAGAGGCGTTCTGTGTTCGCAGTTCGCCCCTACTGCGGGTACTTATTTTCGCATAGTGTTTATTCTTCTATTGCTCTTCTTGTATATTATTTTTTTCATATAACCTCCTTGAACATATCTTGTCCTACAATATAACTCGACGTTTTTGGGTTTTCTGTAATGATTTTTGAAAAAATCGAAAAAATTTACTCATTTTTAGCGGAAAAGAAAAATGGACTTTACAATTTCCTTTTTTGATGGTAAAATACTACAAAGACTTTTTAGATATACTTAAAAATATCCGAGGAGGCTATATATGAAGAAAAAATCTCGTTTTGCTATTTCCGCGCGCACCTGGGGCGTGATCGTTGCCGTGCTTATACTTATCGTGGCGGGCACCGCTATGGAAATATTTATGGGTTACACAGACAGGGTCGTGCGCCATTATGATGACGAGGGTTCGTATACAGAGATTATCGAGCCTGCGGATGAGTAAAATTTTTATTGGTAGGGCGAACCATGTTCGCCCATTTTACTTTTTATAAATCAGGGAACTCTATCACGCGTGTTGCGACATTTCCACGGAAGGCAATATCGTGCTCGACGAAGATCATCGTCGGCTCGAATTCAAGCGGGAGATTTTCCATCTGCATACGGGAATACACGTCGATGAAGTTGAGCGGTTCGTCCCAAATATAGAGATGCGCCTGCTCGCAAAGGCTTTTTGCGAGCAGGATTTTTTTTCTTCAGCCCGCCGGAATAGGACGAGATATCGCTTGAGAAAGCCGCGCGCTCAAAATCCATTTATCGAAGTATCGTTTTGAAAAGACTTCCGTCTATGCCGTGCTCACGTGCAAAATCCGAAAGATTACCATGAAGTCTGTCCGTGTTCTGCGAAACGTAAGAGATTTTGAGTCCCGACGCGGTGAAAAGTACGCCGTTGTGCTTAATATCCTCTCCGCAGAGAAGCTTAATCACACTGCTTTTGCCGCAGCCGTTTTTGCCATCGAGTGCGATGCGCTCGCTTCTTTCAAATGGGATATATCTTTTTGCAGTTTTTCGCTCTGCGCTTGTTCAAACGCTTGCGTTCGTTCGAAATTTTCGAACCAAGAAGAAAAATTTCCGCTTTGAACCTCAATATTAGCTCTGTTTATGGAAAGAATATGGTCAACGCACCCGTCGAGGAAAGCACGGTCGTGTGAAACGAGAATAAATCCTTTCTTGTTCCCCGGATATTGCGCGACGTCAGCTCGCGCAAGCGCGTCGAGGTGGTTTGTCGGTTCGTCTATGAGCAGAAATTTATTTTCACCGAGGAAAAGACACGCGAGCAACACTTTCGTGCGCTCACCGCCTGAAAGTGTTTCGAAAGGGCGATAAAGCACGTCGGCGTCGGTCTGCATATATGAAAGCTCGCGATAATTTCCCAATCTTCGACAGACTGGCAAAGCTCGTTTGCAATCTCTATGCCCATGCGCGATCTATCGGGGACGTCAAAGGGGAAATATGAAAAGCCAACGGACGAGGATATTTTACCTGCGTATTCATATTCGCCCATGAGTAAGCGCAGAAAGGTAGTTTTGCCCCTGCCGCTGCGCCCGACAAAACCGAGCTTCCAGTCCGTGTCTATTGCAAAGCTGATGTTTTGGAAAACCGTCGTGCTTGCGTCATAAGAAAAAGTGAGATTTTGAACGTTTATAAGTGACATTGAATTACCTCTGTAAAAACAAAAAGAGCCGAGAAAACGGTTTTCTCGGCTCCTAAAAAAATCATATTGCACGCAAAAGCGGCATTATATAATGAGGGAGCGAAAAACAGAATCTTTTTTGCGCAAAAACACTACGCCCTGTCTTGTGGGGCGTGAAATTATTTGCATAAAAAGACTCAGTTGCGCATCGGTACTCTCATTTTTTTTGAATTTTTACTTCATACATGATATCATATGTTTTGCAAAAAATCAATATTTTTTGTATTTTTCCAATATGAAGAAATAAAACTTGACAAATGACTTATGTTTCAATATAATTATAAGTATGTAATTGTTGATAAGTAAAATGTTCTCAGTATGTTAATTAAGACCTCGCACGGCAAAAGACGCCAAACTTAATTATGTGAAAGAAGGTATTTTTTTGAAAAAGAATAAGGGACTTGACCACGTTGTTCATCAGTTTGATAATCTCTATGACGGCGTAAAAAAAGAAGCAGAACGTTACGGCGATAAAGTAAGATATTATTATATCGAAGGCAAAGAAGAGAAGACCTTCACATATAACGATATGAAAACTCATGTCGATTATATTGCTGCTGCGCTTACAAAGCTTGAACTCGCGGGCAAATTTACCTGCGTTACGGGTGATACACATCCGGATTACGTTGCAACGTATATTGCAACTGCGTCTACAAACGGCGTTATTATTCCGCTTGATAAAGACATTTCCAACGAACAGTTTGTAAACTTCATGCAGTTCTGCGATACGGAAGTTATTTTCTACACGGCTTCCCAGCAGAAAAAGATACTTGCCGTTCGCGACGAGCTTCCTCTTGTTAAGCTTTTTGTCTGCATCAGTGCTGAAAGCGCGGATTTCCCCGAGGACGACGCGAGATTTATGAAGTTTGCGGATTTCTTTGAGCTCGGCAGAAAAGCATATGAGGAAGAAAACGTTCATGCGGCTGAAGAAAACGTTCCCGATATGGATAAAATGTGCGCTGTCATCTTCACTTCCGGCACGACCGGTTCCAGCAAGGGCGTTATGCTTTCCCAGAGAAACCTCGTTACGGCTACGCTTGACTCTAACGCCATTATCGACTGCCACGAAGACGATATGTTCGTTTCCGTTCTTCCCATTCATCACACATATGAGTTCACGTGCTCACAGCTTGCTCTCCCCAACGCGGGTGCGGCAACTATGATCAACGACTCCATAAAAAACACTTTGCGCAACTTTGCAAAGTATAAACCTACAGCTCTCGTTCTCGTTCCTCTTTATGTTGAAACGATCTACAAAAAGATTTGGTCTGAAATCGACAAAAAGGGCATGAGAAAGACAGTTCGCGCGGCTATGAAGCTTTCCGACGGACTTCTTAAAGTCGGCATCGACGTTCGCCGCAAACTTTTCAAGGACGTTCATGAAGCGCTCGGCGGCAGACTCAAATATATCGTTTGCGGCGGTGCGCCCCTTCGCCCCGAGCTTGTTAAGGATTTCGATTCCTTCGGCATCAATATCTGCGAAGGCTACGGCATTACCGAATGTTCTCCGCTCGTTTCCTGCAACCCTATGGGCTGGAAGAAATACCACTCCGCAGGTCTTAAGGTAAACAGCGTACAGGTTCGTATAGACAAGGTTCACGAAGAGGACGAAACGGGCGAAATCGTTGTTAAAGGCAACAACGTCATGCTCGGCTACTACAAGAACCCCAAAGCGACCGTTGAAGTATTTACTGAAGATGGTTGGTTCAAAACGGGCGATATCGGTTATATCGATGAAGACAACTTCATCTTTATCACGGGCAGAAAGAAAAACGTTATCATTCTTTCCAACGGCAAAAATATCTTCCCCGAAGAGCTTGAAGAATATATCACGGCGGATTCCCGCGTTGCGGAATGTGTTGTTGTGGGCAGAAAGAACGAAGCGGGCGACGAAACGTCCATCGCGGCGCTCATTTACCCCGACTATGCTCAGTTCGAGGGCAAAACTCCCGAAGAGATCAAGGCAACGTTTGACGAGCTTATCGCCGATATAAACAAAAAGCTCCCCCAATTCAAGCATATTCACGAAGTTGAAATCCGCGAAAACGAATTCGAGAAGAACACTTCGAGAAAGATCATGCGCTACAAGGTAAAATAATACAATCAATCTTTAAGGAGATTTTTAACATGTTTGAAGAAATCAAAAAAATTCTTGTTGAAGAATTCAGCATTGAAGAAGACAAGATCACGCTCGAATCCGAATTTGTAAACGATCTCGGTATTAACTCTCTTGAGCTTGCCGACCTCGTTTTCATCTGCGAAGACAAATTCAACGTAACGTTTGAAGAAGACGATCTTCACACGTTCCTTTCTGTCGGCGACGTTGTAAACTACCTTTCCGACAAAGCTAACTGATTATTTCCTTTTTTCTTCCTTTGTTTTACAAAAGTGCCTTCGCCCCAAAAAAGGGCGGGGCGCTTTTGTATTTGCGAATTATATTGCGAATTATATATGAATAAAAACGGTGATTCCGCTTTCGTTTTGGAGGAGTACCATGTATTTTTGACTACATATTTTTTGCCGAAACATAATGTTTTGAATGTCATAAACTAAAATGTCCGCTTTTGAGGCGGGCATTTTGAATTTCAGAGTAAAAAAATTTGATGAAATCGTGAATTTTTAAAAACAATTTTGTGAAAACTATTTATTTTTTCAAAAGGATATGGTATACTAATTCCATAAACAATGTTATTCTATTAACTTGGAGGAATAAACTAAATGAAAACATTACTTCCCATTGATCTCGGCATTGCCGGCGACGGTGTTGTTTACCGCAACCTTTCCGTTCCGGAACTTGTAACAGCGGCTCTTGAACGCGGCGAAGGTACACTTTCCGATACAGGCGCGCTCGTTGTTGAAACAGGTAAATACACAGGTCGTTCCCCTGACGACAAATTCATCGTTGACACACCCACGATCCACGATGAGATTGCTTGGGGCAAGATAAACAGACCCATCGCAAAGGAAAAATTCGACGCGATCAAAGCGAAAATGCTCGCTTACCTTCAGAACAAAGAAATCTTTGTTTTTGACGGTTTTGCAGGTGCAGACCCCAAATATACACAGAGATTCCGTATAATCAATGAACTTGCTTCTCAGAACATGTTCATTCACCAGCTCCTTATCCGCCCCACAGCAGAACAGCTTGAAGACTATGAACCCGATTTCACGATCATCGCGGCTCCCGGCTTCAAATGCATTCCCGAAGTTGACGGCGTAAACAGCGAAGCTGCTATCATCATCGACTATGAAGCAAAGACAGTTATTATCGCTGGCAGCCAGTATTCCGGCGAAATCAAGAAGAGCGTATTCTCTGTAATGAACTATGTTCTTCCCAAACAGGGCATTCTTTCCATGCACTGCTCCGCGAACATCGGCGATGACGGTCACTCCGCTGTATTCTTCGGTCTTTCCGGCACAGGTAAGACAACTCTTTCCGCAGACCCCAACCGTAAGCTCATCGGTGACGACGAACACGGCTGGTCTCCTGACGGCGTATTCAACATTGAAGGCGGTTGCTACGCTAAATGCATCGGTCTTAAAGCTGAAAATGAACCCGAAATTTTCAACGCTATCAAGTTCGGTACACTTCTCGAAAACGTTATCGTTGACGAAAACGGTGTTCCCAACTATGATGACGGTTCTCTCACGGAAAACACACGTGCAGGTTACCCTGTAGACTATATTCCCAACGCAGCTATTCCCGGTGTTGGTGGTATCCCCTCCACGATCATTTTCCTCACGGCTGACGCTTTCGGCGTAATTCCTCCGATCTCTAAGCTCGATGACGATATGGCTATGTATCACTTCGTTTCCGGTTACACAAGCAAACTTGCAGGTACGGAACGCGGTATCACAGAACCCCAGACAACATTCTCTACACTCTTCGGCGCTCCTTTCTTCCCGCTCGAACCCAATGTATACGCTGAAATGCTTGGTCAGAAGATCAAAGAAACAGGCGCGAAAGTATTCCTTGTTAACACAGGTTGGTGCGGCGGCAAAGCGGGCGATGTTCCGAGAATGAAGCTCAAACTCACACGTGCAATGGTTTCTGCAGCTCTTGCAGGCGAACTCGACAACGTTGAATACGAACTTGATCCTATCTTCAATGTTCTCGTTCCTAAATCCTGCCCCAATGTTCCCGCAGAAGTTCTCAACCCCAAGAACTTGTGGGCTGACCAGGCAGCTTACGAGGCAAGCGCAAACGCTCTCGCTGCTAAATTCCAGGAAAACTTCAAGAAATACACGCACATGCCCGAAAACATCGTTAACGCAGGTCCTAAACCCAAAAATTAACTTTGTTGTTCATCTGAATAAAACGGCAGATTGAATACATAAAAATATACAAAAAGAGAATTCACCTTTGCCGGGCACAGTTCGACAAAGGTGAGTTTTTTTAAAATCGGAGATTTTATATGAAACTTTACAATACACTCTCAAAACAGATCGAAGAGTTTGTCCCCAACGAAGAGGGCAAGGTTAAAATGTATACCTGCGGCCCCACAGTGTACCATTTTGCTCACATAGGCAATTTGCGCACATACATCATGGAGGACGCGCTCGACCGTTTCCTCCGCTATTACGGATATGATGTTTTGCGCGTTATGAACATCACAGACGTAGGGCACCTTACAAGTGACGCAGACTCCGGCGAAGACAAGATGCTCAAAGGTGCCAAACGCGAACACAAAACAGTTATGGAGATCGCGGAATTTTATAAAAACGCTTTCTTCGACGATTGCAAAAAGCTCAATATCAGAACTCCTGACGTTATCGAACCCGCTACGGGTTGCATAGATTCCTTTATAAAGGTTATTGAATCCCTTATCGAAAAGGGCTTTGCATATCTTGCGGGCGGCAACGTATACTTTGACACCTCAAAGGTTAAGGATTATTATGCGCTCACAGGTCACAATTCCGACGACCTCAAGGTCGGTGTGCGCGACGACGTTTCTGAGGACGAAAACAAACGCAACAAGAGCGACTTTGTTCTTTGGTTTACAAAATCAAAATTCGATTCTCAGGAACTCAAATGGGATAGCCCTTGGGGCGTTGGTTACCCAGGTTGGCATATCGAATGTTCTTGCATCAGCATGAAGCATTGCGGAGAATATCTTGATATACACTGCGGTGGTGTTGACAATATCTTCCCGCACCACACAAACGAGATCGCGCAGAGTGAAGCGTATGTCGGACACAAATGGTGCAACTACTGGTTCCACGTTCAGCACCTTAACGACGAACGCGGCAAGATGAGCAAATCCAGCGGCGAATTCCTCACACTTTCCTTGCTTGAAAGCAAGGGCGTAAATCCCCTTGCTTACAGACTTTTCTGCTTGCAGAGCCATTACCGCAAACCCCTTGTTTTCTCTTGGGAAACGCTTGGCAACGCAGAAGCGGCTTATGAAAAGCTCATCAAACGTATCACTAACCTCAAAACCGAGGGCGAAGCAGACGAAGCCGATGTTGCCGCTTACAGACAGAAGTTTATAGACGCTGTGGGCAACGATATCAACACGGCCCAGGGGCTTACCGTTCTTTATGATATGCTTAAAGACAAGTCTATTTCCGATGTTACGAAACGTGCCATAGCCGCAGATGTTGATAAAGTTCTTGCTCTTGGCTTACTCAGCGGAAAGAAAGAAGAACCCAAGGCTCCCGAAGCTGAAGAAACAGCCGTTCCCGAAGAAGATATGTGGATAATCGCCCTTATCGAAGAGCGCAAAGCAGCTAAAAAAGCGAAAGATTTTGCTCGTGCGGACGCTATCAGAAACGACCTCGCCACAAAGGGAATCACGCTTATCGATACTCCTCAGGGCACCAAATACACAAAATAAACTCATAAAGGTTTTAAAATAATGGAAAACAACAAAATTAAAATTGGATTTGTGTCGCTCGGTTGCTCCAAAAACCTTCTCGACACAGAGGTGATGCTCGCTCGACTTGCGAACGCAGGCTACGCTATCACTCCCGACGAAACGGAAGCCGACGTTGTCATCATCAACACCTGCGCGTTTATCGAAAGCGCAAAGAAAGAATCCATAGACAATATTCTTGATATTGCTTGGCTCAAAGAGCACAACAACCTCAAAGCGATCATCGTAACGGGCTGTCTTGCGGAACGTTACAAAGACGAGATATTCACGGAGATTCCGGAGGTTGACGCCGTTATCGGCGTCGGTAGCCTTGATAAGATAGAGGAAGCCGTTGCCGCTGTTCTTTCCGACAAAAAATTCAGCTCCTATGCGGATAAAAACACGTGCGCGCTTGGCGGCGAAAGAATCGTCACCACGTCGGATCACACGGCATACATTAAAATTGCGGAAGGCTGCGACAACCGTTGCACATACTGCGCTATTCCCGGTATCCGCGGCAAATTCCGCAGCCGTACTATCGAAGATATCGTTGCGGAAGCTAAGGAACTCGAAGAGATTGGCGTTAAAGAGCTCAATATCATAGCTCAGGACACGTCCAGATATGGTCTTGACATCTACGGCGAGTATTCGCTTGCGAAGCTTGTGCGCGCTATAACGGACGCTACGAACATTCCGTGGATAAGGCTTCTTTATTGCTACCCCGACAAGATCACAGCGGACCTTATCGCTGAAATGCGCGATAATAAGAGAGTTGTAAAATACATCGACCTCCCTATTCAGCACATCAGTAACAACGTGCTGAAGCGCATGAACCGCCACGGTGACGGGGAAGTGGTACGCGATGTTGTTAAGAAACTTCGCGAAGAGGTTCCCGGCATTGTTATCCGCACGACGGTCATGGTAGGCTTCCCCGGCGAAACAGAGGAGGATTTTAACGAGCTCTGCGAATATATCAAAGAAGCGAAATTCGACCGCCTCGGCGCGTTTACATACTCCCGTGAGGAAGATACTCCTGCATATGATTTTCCCGACCAGATCGACGAACAGACGAAGCAGGAACGCTATGATATCATCATGCGCGAACAGCTTCATATAGCGGAAGAAAAGAACCGTGCCCTTATCGGCAAGACGGTAAAGGTTCTTTGCGAAGCGTACGATCCCGCCGCAGAGGTTTACTACGGCAGAGGCGAAGCGGATGCTCCCGATATTGACACGAAAATATACTTCCGCCCCGAAATCGGCAAAAAACGCATTGCTCCCGGCGAATTTGTCAATGTTAAGATCGACGACGTTATGGATTACGACCTCATCGGCGACATTGTAAGATAAGAAAGGCGGTTTATTATGAATTTACCGAATAAGCTTACTCTTTTGCGTGTTATTCTTGTCCCTGTTTTCATGATATTCTATTTATGCACCACTGGGCTTGGCACGTGGCGTTTTCTCATTGCCGCAGTGATTTATATAGCGGCGGCGTGTACGGACTTCCTAGACGGCAAAATCGCCCGCAAATACGGTCTTGTAACAAACCTCGGCAAATTCCTTGACCCTGTTGCGGATAAGGTAATGGTAATGGCTTCATTACTTTGCCTTTGCTATGAAAATGCACATTCTCTTTACGGCATACTCCTCACGTTCGCTACGGCGGTCGTAATACTCCGCGAGCTTGCGGTAACATCTATGCGACTTGTTGCAGCGAGTGCAGATGGCTCTGTTATTGCTGCGGCTATGCTCGGAAAGATAAAAACAACTATACAGATGGTGTTTGTTTCCGTGGCTATCCTCGAACCGTTTATAGCATCTTTGCTTGCAGACGTTACGGCAGTAGTTGTGGGCTTGCGTGTGCTTCTTTATGTGCTTTTGGCAGCTATGGTGGTTATGACGGTATGGTCTGGCATGGATTACCTAGTTAAATATTGGAAATACATAAAAGAATGATTCAAAAAACTGATATATTTTCAAAAATATTGTAAAAATACACAAAGACCCTTGACTAAAAGGCATTTTTGTTATACAATATATATGTCGATAGAAATGTTGAAGGAGAACTCCCATGATGGACAATAACGACAGAGAAATAATTCAGCTTACGGACGAAGATGGCTCTGTGGTTGAATTTGAATTTATCGGAACGGTTGAAGCCGACGGTAAAGAATACTATGCTCTTGTTCCTCTTGAAGACAACGAAGAAGGCGCATATGTTATCCTCCGTGCAGAAGACGCGGGCGATGGCGATGTTAACCTTGTTACTATTGAGGATGACGAAGAATACGATTATGTTGCGGATCTTGTGGAAGATGAATATTTTTCCGAGATCGATTACGATGATTTGAACGGCGACGAATAATTCTTCAAAAGAACGCATATACTTAGTATGTAATTTTTCCTGCCCCTCTCGTGATATGCTTTGTATTATACCTACACCTTACAATTGGGACCTGTGGCTTCTTATGGGTATGCAGACCTCCCCTAAAGTCCTGCTTTGCCACGACTTTAACGGACGCTGGGAGCACAAAGTAAGAGGATAAGGGACCCGTCCTTGCTTAACTGCAGGGGATTAATCGAAGCTACACGGCCGGGTGGGAATCTTTTATGACAATTAAAAAACACGGTTTACACCGTGTTTTTTTGTTGCATAGAAGGTTTATTAAAAATGGGAATGTCTTTATCTCGGTTTTGCGGTAAATTCCTATAACATAACAAAGTTGACTTTGTCAACTACCAAAATGCCAGAAAACGGTCATTTTTTGTATAAGGATAATTTACACAAAATTGCACACTTTCCGAGCGTAATTTCCTATGCGATAAAAAAGAAAAGACACGGTGCAAAACCGTGTCTTTTTTTTGCTAATTCAAAGAATTATTTAGCGTTTTCTTTGCAGTAGTCTTTGTATTCCTGAGCTTTCTGTTCTACAACAGAACCAAGTTCAGCGCCGATCTGAGAGATAACGTTTGTACCTGTCTGAACGCCGGAGATAAGTTCGGCGTCAACACCGCCCCAGTTGAACTGATAACCAAGGTCAAATGTTCTGGAGCTCATGATAATGTCGATCATACGAGCATCGTCTTCAGAGTTCGTCCAGTTGTATTTGTAGAGGTTAAGGAATTCGGGGTATACAAGGAATCTGGAGTGATAACCGTAGAGTTCAAGGAAGTTAGAAATAACGCTGAGTTCATAGTTGATCGTCTTGGGAACAATATAATAGATAAGGTGGTTGTCAACGTTGTGTCTGTAACCAACTGTGGAGAGCTGTTGAGCATTGTAAACAGGGTGGGGAACGATACCAAAGTTCTGAAGACCTGCTTCGGACCAGTTTCTCGCTTTGTCGAGAGTTTCGGGAGCGAAGAGAGCAAGACCGTTGGAAAGCTGGCTACCAACTGTTGTGTAAGCTGCAATTGTAGCAGATTCATCGGCATAGATATCGATAACAGCCTGAGCTACGAGAGAAGCATTGTTGTTGAAGCCGTGTGTAAATGTTGTATTACCTACAATGTCGTCAGTCTTAGTAACGTAAGAACCGCCGGCACCGAAGTAAAGACCGCGGATACCGAATGTAGAGGAAATAAAGCCGTAAATGTCGGCAGAACCTGTTGTCATAACAAGGTCACCGTCATCCTGTTTAGCTTTCTGGACGATTTCTGTGAATTTGTCAATCGTCCATTCTCCGTTGTCTACAAGTTCATAGAGATCTGTACCGCGAAGTTTTTCACTCTGGTCGAGAACTTCTTTGTTGTAGAACATAACCCATGTAGCATCGAAAGATGTGAGAGAGAAGTCACCGATAATACCATAGAGGTAACCGTCAACCATTACGTCTCTAACGAAGCCCTGGTCCCACCAAGGATTCTCAAGCTCAAGCAATTTAGCGAGGTTGTAGTAGTTGCCGTTTGCTTTAGCGTTGATGCTGTAATGAGTAGCAGCAACATCAATGTGGCACTGATTTGTAGCAAAGTCATTTGCGAGAACGCCGTCGGCATTGGAAACCTGTTCAATACCACAGTTGTAAAGCTCGGACATTGTGTCGTTTCTCTGTATGATAGCCATAGAGAGAGAGTCGTCGGCATCTTCATCTACAACGCAGATTTCGTAGCAGTTCCAGTCAGCGCCGTCGAGTACTGCTTCGAATGTGAAGATTTTGCTGCCAAAGTTTACGTTTTCATAACCGTCGGGTCTGAGTACGCCAATTTGTTTGGCCAAATCAGGGTTTTGTATCGGGTCAGGCAACGTAGCCATTGTTGTTGTGCCTTCTGTACCTGTACCGGCATCGATGCCACTGTCAGTTGTGTCAGCAGTTGTTGTAGAGCTGCTGCTGCTGTCACCACAGGAAGCAAGGGCAAATACACCACAGAGAAGCGCGAGTGTCAATAAAATTGACAAAACTCTTTTCATAGGAATCAATCTCCTTTTATTAAATTTTTATACCTGTCCTTTCGAGGACCTTAGTATATGTATATATTATATCATTTGCAATCCTGTTTGTCAACCGATGTATAACATTTTCACAATAAAATAAAAAATATAATACAACAAAAAAGGGAATAATAGCAAAAAAAGAGAACATCATTTGATGTCCTCTTTGATCGACTTTTAATTAGTCAACAACAACGCCGTAGTTGGAAACTGCATTGTAGTCAGCAGCAAATACGATATAATTGATTGTGATGCTGTCGCCTGCTGTAGGTTTGAAAGCGTTGTCAACTTTTTCGGAGCCTGTTACAACGTCAGTACCGAAGAAGTTAGCTGTGATAGCTGTGATTTCTCTGTTTGTTGTACCCCATGTGGATTTAGGCATTGTGTCAGCAGAGAATGTGTTTGTAGCTGTAACGTAAACAAGGTCAAGAACTACAACGATGTCGCCGTTAGCGTTAGCTGTATACTTAGTTGTGTCAACTGTTACTGTGCAAGTTTTCTTGTTGGAGAATGTGAATGTGAGGTCAATGTACTTAGTTGTTTTTGCTGTTTCAGCAGCTTTGAAGCTGAGAGCCATGTACTGGTGGCAACCCTGCCATTCAGCATCTGTGGAAACGTACCAAGGACGACCTTCGTATGTACCGAAACCGGATTTGAGTGTGTCAACACCGTCAAGAGAGAATGTGATGCTGTATGTAGCAGCGGAATCAACGTCTTTTTCGTAGTTTTTCTTAGCGTAAACAACGATAGCGTCTTTTTCTGTTTCTACTGCGATAGCTGTGCTGTCGTATGTAGCGTTTTCAAGAACTTTGAGAGCAACTTCGTCATTGCCGAAATCGAGAACGGAGTTGAGCTTAAGTGTTGTTGTGTCTGCAGGAGTTGTAACTTTTT
>JBGVFW010000028.1:0-3536 GCA_045121315.1 Eubacteriales bacterium | reverse complement strand
GCCTGTTTAAACATAATTCGCTCCGCTTACGCTCTGCCTTCTGCGATGCTGTTTTTTATGATGCGAAGGAGGAGCTCCGTTATTTTTTCCATAGATTCGATGCTTACGAATTCGAAGCGGGAATGAAAGTTTTCACCACCTGTGCAGAGGTTGGGGCAGGGCAAGCCTTTGAATGAAAGGCGCGCTCCGTCCGTGCCTCCGCGGATGGGAACGATATTGGGCGTGATGCCGACATCCGCCATAGCCTTTTTCGCACGGTCAACAGTATACATATGTTTTTCGATAACTTCTTTCATGTTAAAATAGGAATCTTTTATTTCGACTTCGACAGTACCTTCGCCGTAGCGCGCATTCATTTCTTCCGCGGCTTTGAGAAACTGCTGTTTTTTCTCTTTAATCTTTGCTTTGTCGTGGTCGCGCAAGATATAGCTCATTACGGCAAGCTCTGTTTCTGCCGTCATTTTGAAGAGGTTGTGGAAACCCTCGTAGCCCTCCGTTTTTTCGGGAACCTCGAGCGCGGGGAGAAGCGCGTTGAATTCCATAGCCATTGTAACGGCGTTTTTCATCTTGTTCTTTGCGGAGCCTGGGTGAATGGAAACGCCGTGAACGGTAACTTTCGCGCCCGAAGCATTGAAGTTTTCATATTCAAGCTCGCCAAGCGCGCCGCCGTCAACCGTGTATGCGTAGTCTGCGGCGAATTTTTCAACGTTGAAGTGATCTGCGCCTCTGCCGACTTCTTCGTCGGGCGTGATGCCGACCTTTATCGTGCCGTGTTCTTCTCCGCTTGCAATAAGTTTTTCAAGCATCGTAAAAATTTCCGCAATGCCCGCTTTGTCGTCTGCACCGAGAAGCGTCGTGCCGTCTGTTACGATGAGGCGGTCGCCGATGTATTTTTCAATGTAGGGATAATCGCTCGTTTTCATAATGATATTCTGTTCTGCGTTGAGGAGAATATCACCGCCCTTGTATTCAACTATGGCAGGTTTTATATTTTCATCCGAAGCGGCGCTGGATGTGTCCATGTGTGCGATAAATCCAATGGTATTGACATCTTTATCGGTGTTTGCGGGGAGAGTAGCGTAAACGTAGCCTTTTTCGTCGATGTGTGCGTCGGAAAGACCGAGCGCGATAAGCTCTTCAACGAGCGCTTTGCCGAGAACGCGTTGTTTTTCTGTTGTGGGAACGGTTTCACTTTCGTCCACGGACATTGTGGGGTATGCTACGTATTTCAAAAATCTTTCGTAAACTGTCATGTAAATTCTCCTTTATGAAATTTCTTTACAATATAACTATATCCTTTTTAAAGAAAAAAATCAATATTGACCTTGTAAACGGATTGAAAAAAATCTAATTTGATTTATAATATATTAAGTAAAGCATAACACAAAAACGCCCCCGTAAGGGAGCGTTTTGAAAATTATCATCTTCTTCGTCCGCCGCCGACAAGCATTAAAAGGCGCAAAAGCTGCATGAGCGAAACCGCGAGAGCTGCAACATATGTCATTGCGGCAGCGGTAAGAACTTTTCTTGCGCCTTCAAGTTCTTCGCCGTAAAGAAGCCCAGAGCTTTCTATTGAAACGAGCGCTCTGCGGCTGGCGTTAAATTCAGTTGGGAGCGTGAGAAGCTGAAAAAGCGTGGAAAGCGCGAAGCAAGCGATGCCGGCGTAAGCCACGTAAACAAACTGTTGCCCCATACCCGAAAAGATTATTCCGAGCAAAATGAGGGGCATCGCCAATCGTGAGCCGATATTTGTCACGGGAATGATCGCATTGCGGAGCTTGAGCAGAACGTAACCTTTTGCATACTGAACCGCGTGTCCGGCTTCGTGCGCGGCAACGCCGATGGCTGCGGCGCTGGAAACGCCGTAAACGCTGTCTGAAAGGCGGATAACGTTCGTGCGCGGGTCGAAATGGTCGGAAAGGTTGCCGTGGATGTGTTCTATGCGAACGTTGTAAAGACCGTTTGCGTCGAGCACTCGGCGCGCGGCTTCCGCGCCCGTCATGCCGCCGATAGGGCGCAGAGCGGAATATCTTTTGAATGTGGAGTTCACTTTTATGTTTGCCCAAACGGCGAAGATCACTGCAGGCAAAACGAGAACCAAATAAGTCATATCAAATATCACTTGTAACACCTCCGTGTGTTATTGTGCATCTTGTATCTTACGTTTATATTATACATTGAGAGTATATAACAAATCAATGCGGAAAATGTAAACAAAAAAATATAAAACGAGATTTTTGTTAATAAGTTGTTAAAATATTTCAAAGGAGCGAACTAATTTTATGGAAAAATTGCCTGAATTTGAAATAATACGCTCATCGCGCAAAACTGTCAGCCTTGAAGTCACGCGTGAGGGAAAAGCGCTTGTACGCGCGCCGATACGTATGAAGCGCGCGTATATAGACGATTTTGTGCTCAGAAACAGGGCATGGCTCATTTCTCGCATGGAACGGCGCTCACGTAAAAATGCGCGCGAAAATGTAAGCGACGAGAAAAAAGCAGAGCTTGCCGCGCTTGCAAAGGTTATTATGCCTCAAAAGGTCGAATATTTTGCAAAAATAATGAACGTGCAGCCGACTTCTGTAAAAATAACGAACGCTGCTGCACGCTGGGGTTCCTGCTCCGGAAAAAATTCGCTCTGCTTTTCATGGCGGCTTATGCTTTATCCCGAAAAGGCAATAAATTACGTCGTAATACACGAGCTTTCGCATATTCTGCATCATGATCACAGCAGGGAATTTTGGCAGACTGTGGCGAAATATATGCCTGATTACAAGGCGGCGGAGAAATTGTTAACGAATTGAAACATTACACGCATATTCATTGACAAAACTGTGCAATTAGTATATAATATAACAATAAGTTGATTAAGACTGTTATAAACAATTATTTGGAGATGATGAAATGGGCAATTTTAAAGCTATAATGGCTTATTTGAACGATTTTTCGTTTGTTACCGTGCTTATACGAATGTCGATGGCAACGATAATGGCGGGATTTATAGGTTTGGAGCGCTCCAAGCACGGACGTGCCGCGGGTATGAGAACTCATATCCTTGTGGGTCTTGGCGCTTCTCTTGCCGCGCTCATGGGATATTTTATGGTCTATATCGGCTATACGAGTGACCCCGCGCGTATTGCAGCGCAGGTTATTCCCGGTATCGGTTTTTTGGGTGCTGGTATTATCCTTGTGCAGAATAAATCCAAGATAGTCGGTCTTACAACGGCGGCGGGTCTTTGGAATACGGCGATAATCGGTCTTGCCTGCGGTCTTGGTTTTTACGAAGGCGCGATAGTTTGCTTCGCGTTTGCCATTATGACGTCGCTCTTCTTCCCGAAAATCGAATATTGGTTCAGTAAAAACGATAAACATACGATGATCTACTTGGAGCTTGCGGCAGATGCTAACGTAAATAAGATTTACGATATTATCCGCAATTCCAATTTTGGTGAAATACATAAAATAGATATAATTTCTCCCAGAAGCGGTAACACGGGGCATATCGGTATTATGCTTACCATAACGCTCCCGAAAAA
>JBGVFW010000027.1:0-2690 GCA_045121315.1 Eubacteriales bacterium | reverse complement strand
ATTTTATGAAACTTATGTTTCTTGGTGCTCCCGGCGCAGGCAAGGGTACACAGGCGGAAATCGTAGCGAAGAACTATTCTATCCCCACGATCTCCACAGGCGCGCTTCTTCGTGCGGCTATGAAAGAGGGAACAGAGCTTGGTCTTAAGGCAAAATCCTTTATTGACGCAGGCAACCTCGTTCCCGATGATGTTGTTATCGGCATCATTAAAGAACGTCTTAACGACGACGATTGCAAAAACGGCTTCATTCTTGATGGGTTTCCGAGAACGGTGCCCCAGGCAGAAGCTCTCGATGCGATGAACATCAAGATGGACCTCGTTATAAGCATCGAAGTTTCCGATGAAGCTATCATCAAACGTATGGGCGGCAGAAGACTTTGCGCTGACTGCGGCGCTTCCTACCACACAGTATATATTCCCACGAAAGTGGAGGGTGTATGCGACACGTGCGGCGGAAAGCTTATCATGCGCGAGGACGATAAGCCGGAAACGGTAATTTCAAGACTTGAAGTTTACCACAAACAAACAGAACCGCTTAAAGATTATTATCAGGCAAGCGGTAAACTCGTTCTCGTAAACGGTATGGATTCCATTGAGAATATCACAGCCGAGATCGAGAATAAGCTTGAAAGCATAAGAGGCTGATTCTAAATGATTCAAGTAAAAAACAGCGAACAAGTGGCTATAATGCGTAAAGCCGGCAGAATCACGGGTGAGGCATTACTCACTGCGGCAGAGCATATCAAAGAGGGAATAAGCACGCTGGAACTCGATACGATCATTCGTAATTATATCGTGAAATGTGGCGCAAAACCTTCTTTCCTTGGATATGCCGGATTTCCCGGAAGTGCTTGCATAAGCCTTAACGACGAAATTATCCACGGTATTCCCCGCAAGGACAAAATACTTCGTGAGGGCGACATAGTCAAGATTGACGTTGGCGCGTTTTATCAAGGTTTTCACGGCGATAGCGCAAAGACATTCGGAGTCGGCAGGATAAGCGATGAAGCGCAGCGCCTCATCGATGTCACGAAGGAATCTTTCCATCGCGGTGCGGCACAGGCAATTGCAGGAAATCGCGTAGGTGACATAGGTCACGCAGTGTTCGAATACGCCTCCTCTCAGGGGTACGGCGTCGTTCGCAGATACGTTGGTCACGGTGTTGGTCACGACCTTCACGAAGACCCCGAAGTTCCGAATTTCGGCACAGCCGGAAGAGGCGCTCGCCTTTTCCCAGGCATGACGATAGCGATAGAGCCTATGATAAACCAAGGAACGCATGAAGTAAAAGAGAAGAGCGACGGTTGGACGGTCGTTACCGCCGACGGAAAGCTCTCCGCTCATTACGAGCATACGGTTTTGGTGACGCCGGAAGGCGAGCCTATCCTGCTCACCGATGTCTCTTAAACGTTTTAAGACCACAAATAATTGTGTAAGTATTTTTGTGAGGTACACTGATGCCAAAGGACGATGTTATAGAATTTGAAGGTACTGTCATTGAGGCTATGCCCAATGCAACCTTTAAAGTAAAGCTTCCCAACGAGCATATAGTAACGGCTCAGATCTCGGGAAAGCTCAGAATGAACTTTATTAAAATAGTTCCCGGCGACAAAGTAACCGTTGAGGTTTCCATATACGATCTTAACAAAGGCCGTATCACATGGAGACTTCAGGGCTAATGATTGCCGAAACCAACAAATCATGTCATATCTAATGAAAGGAATGGTCAAGTAAATGAAAGTAAAACCTTCCGTTAAGAAAATTTGCGATAAATGCAAAATTATAAAAAGAAAAGGTCGCGTAATGGTGATCTGCGAAAATCCTAAGCATAAACAGAGACAGGGTTAATTTTTTAACTTACAAGGAGGTGTTTTTAAATGGCACGTATAGCAGGTGTTGAATTGCCTAACCAGAAAAGAGTAGAGATCGGTTTGACATACATTTTCGGTATTGGCAGAAGCACAGCAAATAAGATACTTGCTAAAACAGGTATCAATCCCGACACACGCTGCAAAGATCTTACAGAAGATGAAGTTTCCAAGCTTCGTGACGAAATCCAGGATTTCCACAAAGTTGAAGGTGACCTTCGCCGCGATGTTGCTCTTGACATCAAGAGACTTGTCGAGATCGGTTGCTACCGCGGCACAAGACACAGAAAAGGTCTTCCCGTTCGCGGACAGAGAACAAAAACAAACGCAAGAACAAGAAAAGGTCCCGTAAAGACCATCGCTAATAAGAAGAAATAATTAAGGAGTGATAGATAATGGCTAACGCTACAGCAAAAAAAGTAGTTAAAAGACGCCGCGAACGCAAAAACGTCGAAAAAGGCGTAGCACATATCCGTGCAACTTATAACAACACAATCGTTACTATCACTGATACAGCCGGTAACGCAATTTCCTGGGGTTCTGCAGGTGAGTTTGGTTTCAAGGGTTCTAGAAAATCCACTCCTTATGCAGCTCAGACAGTTGCGGAAGCAGCAGCTAAGATTGCTGTTGACAACGGTATGAAGACAGTTGAAGTATACGTTAAAGGACCCGGTCAGGGCAGAGAATCTGCAATTCGCGCTCTCCAGACACAGGGCCTTGAAATTACACTCATTCGTGATGTAACACCGGTTCCGCACAACGGTTGCAGACCGCCTAAAATCAGAAGAGTTTAATTCTAAACAGGAGGTACTGATAAAAT
>JBGVFW010000026.1:0-1766 GCA_045121315.1 Eubacteriales bacterium | reverse complement strand
GCCGGGAGCGGGGCAAAGAAATTTAACTTTTTCGCATTTGGACCAGGGTTTCATGCCTGGCAAAACGCCGAAAAGCTCTGCACGCGCGATAGTGTCGTACATAAGCTCAAGACTTGCGTTACCGCCGAGGAAAACGTTGTCGAATTCAACGCCGCAAAGCTCCGCAAATAGTTTGCGTGCCGCGGGTACGCCGATGGGCATGCCGTAGTTACGCATATCCGCACCGAAAGAATTTACGCAGTCTGCTCCGGTTTTGAGCACTGTAAGGATTCCGTCAGAAAGGTCGAGCTGTTCCTTGCTGGGTTTACCACGGGACATATCGAGGGAAAGTCCTTCCGCTTTTATTTGTTCGTATTCCGCGAGAAGCTCGCTGTATTCGAAAACGAGTTCCTCGCGTGTCATTTGAGAGATGGATTTTTTCATATGGGTATTGCTCCTTGAAAGGAATGAGAATGGAATTTTAGATATCTGCGTTACCGGTCGTTCTTGGGAAGAGTTCAACGTCGCGGATGTTGGAAACGCCTGTTACATACATAATAAGGCGTTCGAAACCAAGACCAAAGCCTGCATGGTGTGTGCCACCGTATTTACGAAGCTCCGTGTACCACCAGTAATCTTCCGCTTCGATACCGAAGTTTTTGTATGCTCTGTCGAGGTAGTCGAGTCGTTCTTCACGCTGAGAACCGCCGATAAGCTCGCCTACTCCGGGAACGAGCATATCCATAGCAGCAACAGTTTTGCCGTCGTCGTTAAGACGCATATAGAAAGCTTTGATCTCTCTGGGATAGTTTATGACGAACACTGGTTTTTTGAAAATCTTTTCGCAAAGATATCTTTCGTGCTCTGTCTGAAGGTCGCATCCCCAGAAAGGTTTGAATTCGAATTTTTCGCCGCTTTCTTCGAGGAGCTTAACAGCATCCGTGTAAGATACTCGTGCGAAATCGTTGTTTACGATGTTGTTGAGTCTTTCGAGAACAGTATTGTCCACAAATTTGTTGAAAAATTCAAGTTCTGGCTTGCAAGCTGTGAGCAAATGACCGATGACGTATTTCGTCATGGATTCTGCGAGTTCCATATCGTCCTCAAGGTCGGAGAAAGCGATCTCCGGCTCGATCATCCAAAATTCAGCCGCGTGTCTTTGCGTGTAAGAGCGTTCTGCGCGGAACGTGGGTCCAAACGTATAAACGTTTGCAAAAGCCTGCGCAAAACATTCTGCATGGAGCTGACCGGAAACGGTAAGGCTTGTGTGCTTGCCGAAGAAATCCTTGGAAAAGTCTACCGTGCCGTCCTCATTCTTGGGAAGATTGTCCATATCAAGGCTTGTTACGTGGAACATTTCGCCTGCGCCTTCGCAGTCGCTCGTTGTAATAAGAGGAGTGTGAGCATAGAGAAAGCCACGTTCATGGAAGAAGTTGTGTATAGCGTAAGCCGCTTCGGAACGAACGCGGAAAACTGCTGTGTAACTGTTCGCTCTGGGGCGGAGATGAGGAATAGTACGCAAGAATTCGAGAGAAGTTTTCTTTTTCTGTAAGGGAAAATCGGGTGTGGAAGCACCTTCTACGGTAACTTCTGTAGCTTTGATTTCGAAAGGCTGTTTTGCTTCGGGTGTGAGTACGAGCACACCTTTGATGATAAGAGCAACGCCAACGTTCTGCTTTGTGATTTCAACGTAGTTGGAAAGCTTGTCTGCTTCGATAACTATCTGAATACGGGAGAACGTGCTGCCGTCGTTGAGCTCGATAAAACCGAATACGTTGCTGGAGCGG
>JBGVFW010000025.1:0-5046 GCA_045121315.1 Eubacteriales bacterium | reverse complement strand
AATTTATACAATGAATATTTTATAAATATTCAAAAAGAATTTTTCAAATTAGTTTGGATAAAAACAAAAAATCCGCACTTTTGGGTGCGGATTTTGCTTTTCGCGAAATAAATTATTCAGCGGCAGCAACAACTTTAACACGTTTCTTGTTGCCGGAAATACGCTCAAATTTAACTGTACCGTCGATAAGAGCGAAGAGTGTGTCATCTTTACCGATGCCAACGCCAACGCCGGGACGTACGTTTGTGCCTCTCTGGCGAACGATGATGTTGCCTGCGATTACGCTTTCGCCGTCAAATTTCTTAACGCCGAGTCTCTGCGCATTGCTGTCGCGGCCGTTCTTTGTAGAACCAACACCTTTTTTATGAGCGAAAAACTGTAAGCTTAACTTCAACATTTTAAATACCTCCATTAAAATTTTTAGAAAAATGTACTCAGAATTCTTTGTCTTCGAGATTTACGTCAAGGTAGTCGTAGTAATCTTCCAACATGTCCATGAGCTGCAAATAATAGCCCTCAATGACACCCGAAACGGCGTACCTCTTTGTGGGGTCGTGTTCATAATCGGGAAGTGCAGATTTAACCGTGACATCTATATCTGCTGTCTTTTCATCGATTTCGTAATCCACGTCACATCCGAAAACTACTTCGATCGTGTTGACAACTAGCATCGTCATAGCCGATACGGCGGAGCAGATGATGTCTTTGCCGGATTCATCGTATCCCGCATGACCGGAAACGTGGAACCCGTAATAGCGCATACCGCTTTTGTAAACTACTACCTTAATCATAATACTCAGCCAACGATCTTATCGATCTGAACCTTTGTATAAGGCTGTCTGTGACCGATTTTTTTCTTTTCGTTTTTCTTGGATTTGTATTTAAGAACATGGATCTTTTTGCCCTTGCCGTTCTTTACAACTTTTGCAGTTACATATGCACCTTCAACTGTAGGTGCGCCGGCTACGAATGTTTCACCGGAAACAGCGAGAACTGTGTCAAATTTCACTTCTTCGCCTTCGGAAGCTTCGAGTTTTTCAACGAAAACAACGTCGCCTTCCTGAACTTTGTACTGCTTTCCACCTGTTACTATAATTGCGAACATTATCAGAAAGCACCTCTCTTTCATTTTACGACTCGCTAAATACGGTAAACGCGAAAGCGTTTTTTTATGACCGAATATTAAGCGGCACATTATTCTATCACAAAATCACGGGCAATGTCAATAGATATTCTAAATTTTTTTAAAAAAGTTTGAATTTTTAAAGTTCTTTTAAGATTTGATGGCTATAATCTAACTATATTTTCAATAAAAATTTTACTTATTGACACTTCATTTACATATATGGTAAAATTGAGACAGATAAATCGAATAAAGAGGAGAATTGTCAATGGAAATATGGGATATTCTTGAATTTATCGGCGGTCTTTGCCTGTTCCTTTTCGGTATGAACCTTATGGGCTCTTATCTCGAAAAAGCGGCGGGCTCGGGGCTTAAATCCCTTTTGGGAAAACTTACGAGCGGAAGAGTTGCGGGATTTTTGACGGGTCTTGGCGTTACGGCGATAATTCAATCCTCCTCCGCCACCACTGTCATGGTGGTCGGCTTTGTAAACTCCGGCCTTCTTACGCTTTCTCAGGCGATAAATGTCATCATGGGCGCAAACGTCGGCACGACGGTAACTTCGTGGATACTCAGCCTTACGGGGCTTTCCGGCGGAGCGTGGTATGTTCAGATACTTAAACCTTCCTCATTCACTCCGATACTCGCGCTTGTCGGCATTGTGCTCTACATGATGTCAAAAAGCAATAAAAAGCGCGATATAGGTGTTATCCTGCTCGGATTTGCCACGCTTATGTTCGGCATGGAAACGATGTCCGGCGCAGTGGAAGGTCTTAAAACGAACGAAGCGTTTACAAATATACTCACCATGTTCTCCAACCCCATACTCGGTGTTCTCGCGGGGGCGCTCCTCACGGCGATAATTCAGTCCTCTTCGGCCTCGGTCGGCATTTTGCAGGCACTTTCCTCTACGGGTGCGATAAATGTCGGTATGTCAATACCGATCATTATGGGTCAGAATATAGGAACTTGCGTGACAGCACTTATTTCTTCTGTCGGTACAAACCGTAACGCGCGCCGAGCTTCCGTGGTACATCTTGCTTTTAACGTAATAGGTACGGCAGTGTGGCTCGCGGTGTTTTGCGCGGGGCAAGCTCTGTTCGATATCCCGATATTGCAGGAAAACGCGACTCAATTCACAATAGCCATTTGCCACACGGCGTTTAATCTGCTTTGTACAGCGCTTCTCTTCCCATGCGCGCGCTTGCTTGAAAAGCTCTCTCTTAGAATTATTCCCGTTACCAAGGAAGAAGAAGCCATCTCCATGGAGATCGCCATTGACGAACGCCTTATGACGACACCCGCTATTGCCATCGATCGGTGTCGTGCTATAACGAGCGAAATGGCAGAGCTTGCCGTTGGCTCACTTATGGATTCGATGGAATCGCTTTCAGGACTCAGCGACGATCGCGCGAAATCTATCCGCACCGCGGAAGGCACTGTGGATAAATACGAGGACGTGCTGGGCAGTTACCTTGTCAAGCTCAACACACACCCCTTGAGCGACGCGGACACGCGCGAATCCGCGAAGCTGCTTCATATGATAGGTGACCTTGAACGCATTTCCGACCACTCGGTAAACATTCTCGAATCCGCAGAGGAACTGCGCGATAAGAGCATGAGCTTTTCCGCAGAGGCACAGCGCGAGCTTGGCGTTATCATTTCTGCAGTAAAAGAGATATTGACCATTTCTCTTGAGGCGTACCGAAAGAATGACCTTGCGGTTGCCGCGAGAGTAGAGCCGCTCGAACAGGTCATAGATGACCTCAAAGACGAGCTCCGCTCTCATCACATCGAGCGTATGCAGGCGGGCAACTGCTCCATAGAAGTTGGATTTATCTGGTCGGATTTGCTCACGAACTTGGAGCGTGTTTCCGACCATTGCTCCAACATCGCAGGCTGTGTTATCGAAACGGCGCACGACAGCCTTTCTTTGCACGAATATTTGAACGAGGTTAAAACCGACCGCGCGGATTACAAGGATATGTATATGGAATATTCCAAAAAATACGCGATATAACGAGAAAAACACCCGAAAGGGTGTTTTTCTGCTGTATGGGAAATAGATCAAGGATTTTTTGCGGTTTTTTCAAGGCGGTTTACCAAAGGCACGAATCGGGCGTCGGAACGCAAAACGGCGGCCTTTTCATCTTTTGTGAGCCAATCCAGCATAGACTTTGAACGGTTTCCTTCTGCTTCCATTATCCAGCCTCCGTCCGAGTATCCGCGGAGAATCGGTGAGGTGTGTGGAGCACCAAAATCATACGTATCCATATGCACGGCAAAATCAGCTCCTTTTTCGAGCCATTTCCAAGCTTCTTCGCAGTCTTGTTTGCCCAGGTACACGGTGCACAAAAAGCTGCAAGCGATCTCGCCGAGCTGTGCTTCGTACTGAAAATCGCCGTCGGGGAAGAGCAATTCAAGAAAGCTTATTTCTGTTTCCCACAAACGTATCCTGTCTTCAAGAGAATAAATAAAATCACCGTTATTGTGGCGTTGTGCGGTTGCGAGTTCAATCATTTCAGCGGTGTGATAAATTAAAAACGATAAATAGTCCTGAAATTCTTTGAAATCGGCATCGCCTTTCCAACGATACATCATAAAGTTTTCGTATGAATAATTTGCTTTTGGCATTTCTTTTGCGAGCTTCAACATCTCGTCTTTTTTGCCGGCATAACCGTAAGCTGTGCCGAGGGTGTCTATAGCCTCGTAACGTGTTACGCTGTCTGTACATTCGGCAAGTATGCGGTTACAAAGCTCAAATACTTCGTCATATTCTTTGATACCCTTGCGGGAATATTCACACACCAGCGAATCTGCAAGGCTTTGCATTATTTTGTAATTGCGCGGGAATTTTTTATTTGCTTCGCGGAGCAGCGCGGTGCGTTCTTCTCTTTGCCCTTGATGTCCCAAATTTGTTGCTTCGTTTAAGTATCTTTGGATTTCTTCATTGTTTTTCTCAATGTCAATCCCGAGCAGAACGTCGGAGCTTACGTTAAAAACATGGCAAAGAGCCGGAAGCTGTGAAATATCGGGGGCAGTGCGGTCGCACTCCCATTGGGAAACCGCGCGGGAGGTAATCCCGAGATATTCGGCAAGCTGCTCCTGCGTTATATCTTTTTCGCGGCGCAAGCGTTTGATGGTAGAGCCGATAGACATAAATTTGTCCTCCAAAAAATATTCAAAAGCACTTTTGTGATTATATTATATCAAATTTTTGCGTTTTTTCCACGATGCGTTTGTTGATGCCGAGTATAGCTGCGCTATGATTTCCCGCAATTTACATTGTATACTGATACGCTATTCTTTCCGTACCGTTTTCAACGCGGATGATACCGCAGGGAAGAAAACCGTTTTTGGAAAGGAGATTTTGCATCGTTATATTGTCCTTATGGGTGTCTGCGCGGACGTTTTTGCCGTGGGATTTGCAAAAATCGAGCGCGGCTCTGCCGATACCGCGAATTTCTCCGTCGCTTGCCATACGGTGCATCACGTTATATGGCTCGTCCGTTGTCCATTTGCCGTTTATAACGGCGTAAGTAGGGTCATCGCCCTCGATAAAAGCGAAAACGCCGTGTATTTCGTCACTTTCCGTACAAACATAGAGGTTGCCGCTTTCTATATCGGAAATAACGGTTTCTTCCTTGGGGTACGCCCATCCCCATTGCGTTGGGTTCCCGTGTTCGCGCATATATTTTCGCGCACATTCGTAAACGCGCTGAACTTCTGAAAGATCGGCGATGGTGGCTTTTCTTATTTGCATAGTTAACTCCCTTCGATTATGGATGTGTGGAATCTATAAATCCTCGGATATTACCAAAAAAAGCCAAGTCATATGACTTGGCTTTTTTTTGTGGTGCCGGTGGCGGGGGTCGAACCCGCATGGTATCGCTACCACCGGATTTTGAGTCCGGCACGTCTGC
>JBGVFW010000024.1:0-12696 GCA_045121315.1 Eubacteriales bacterium | reverse complement strand
CCGATGATAACGCCGGAGGCGCTGTTTACCACGCTTTGGCCCACGTCGAAGATACCCATGACGATATTCCAGGTGTTGGTTACGATCAGCACGGCGCAGAAGGTCTTGAAAATCCACTTGAAGAACATCCAGGTGTCAACGTCGTGCATATTATTCTTTTCTGTCACAAGCGGTATCAGCTCATAACACATAACGAAAGTCAGGATAACCCCGGCTATCGGGACAATGACCGACTCTGAAAGATTGCGGATCATGGAATAGACGCCGCTGTTCCAATTCAGCGGCGTCTGTCCCACTTCTCCGGCGATCTCGCTTACTTTATCGTTCACCGTATCGAACATGCCCGACAGGTTTCCTGTGATACCCTCAATGAGCAGCCCCCTGAGCCACTCATTGAGTTTGTCGAGTATGCCGCCCATAAGCGATTACCGCCGGACGATTAACCGAACAAGCCGGAGAGCAGAGGTACGAGGGTGATACCGATGAGGGCAACACCGCCGCCTGCCATAAGCTGCTTCATACCCTGGGACTTGGCGCCGGGGTTGTCGTTGCCGTAGCCTTCCAGAAGGTTGATAACACCCCAGATACCGAGGCCGGCACCGAGAGCGATAACGAGAGTCTGCAATACACCAACTGCGCTATTGAAAAATTCCATAAAGTAAATCCTCCTAAAAAATGTTTTTGATTTTGGTTTTATGTGGTTACGTCAATCTCGTACACATCGAAACGGTCCGTAGGCTTTACCACGGCGCGCTGTTTCTTCATGTACCGTTCCATGTCAAAGACATTTTTAGGGTCGGCGTCGGCTGTGTATTTGTAGTTCGGGTGCCTTGTGAGGTCGTATTTGTCCGAGAAGAAGGGATGCACGCCTCGCAGCATAAAAATACACTTGCCTCCGTCCATAACAGCAAGTTCGTCCTGGGTCATCAACTCCTTTCCTAATTTTTGATAACTGAGACCGTGGGAGATTTGCGTACCCCTGTTTTCGGATCGGTTGTAGCTGTCGATGGTCTCTTTGCCCAGCAGCTCCGATATTTCTTTCAGGGTCGTTTTCTCCTTGCCTCCCAAAAACAAGGTGCTGTCGCAGTTACCGACTATGGTATCCGCGCTGTCCTTGTAAATGGCTTTTAGCTGACTCTGCGATTGCAGAATGATGGACGCCGATATTTCACGGCTCCGGATGGTGGCGATCAGCTTGTCAAATGCTGGTATCTGTCCGATATTCGCAAATTCGTCCAGGATCAGACGGACGTGGACAGGTAAGCGCCCGCCGTAGAAATCATCCGCCTTGTCGCAAAGAAGGTTGAAAAGCTGACTATACATAAGGGCGGCAACAAAGTTAAAGGTGCTGTCGGTATCGCTGATGATAACGAACAGCGCCGCCTTGCTGTCGCCCAAAGTATCAAGCTCCAATTCGTCATAGGCCATAAGGTCCCGCAGCTCCTTGATATCGAAGGGAGCGAGACGGGCGCCGCAGCTAATGAGGATGGATTTTAAGGTCTTGCCCGCGGCCATCTTGAATTTCTTATACTGCTTGACAGCGAAATGGTCCGGGTCTTTTTCCTCCAACTGTGCAAAAAGGAGGTCAACGGGGCTTTGGTATTCCTCGTCGTCCTCCCTGGCTTCGCTGGCGTTGATCAGGTCCAGCAGCGTTATGAAATTCTTTTCTTCCTCCGGCGCCTCATACCAGATGTATCCGATCAGGGCCGAGTAATAGAGGCGTTCCGCCTTTACCCAAAAATCCTCGCCGGATTTGTCGCCCTCGCCTTTGGTATTCATAATCAGGGCGTTTACCAGCTTCAAAATATCCTTTTCGGATCGGATATACGCCAGAGGGTTATACCGCATAGATTTTTTGAAATTTATGAGGTTCAGGCTCTTGATACGGTATTTCTTTCGCTCCAGGAGGCGTCCAACCTCGTTCAAGATCGTACCTTTCGGATCGGTCACGACATAGGAGGAATGGCACTGGAGAAGTGAAGGCTTGCAGAAAAACCTTGTTTTACCGCTGCCGCTGCCTCCGATCACAAGAATGTTTTTGTTTCTCGCGTATTTGGGCTGTTTCGGCCTGCTTGACATTGTGATACGTTCGGTCTGCGTGATGGGGATATTGTTAAAAAAGTCCTCGTCCACAAACGGGGCGATATCCGCAGGCGTGCCCCATCGGGCGCTGCCATACTCCACACCGTGACGGTATTTCTTTGCGTTCTTGCCCTTGAAATGTACGATCAAGCGGATAATGACAGCACCCGCAATGCCGATCAGGAGGTCAAGAATCCCGGTTCTGTATCACTGGATGGCTGCGGCTGCTCGTAGATGATATATTCGATCGCTGTCATTTTGCCTTTTTCGTCTCGCCCTTGCCGCCTGACGATATATCCCGCCTTTTCAAGCTCCCATATCGCAGTACGGATCGCGTCGATACTTTCCCGGTTAATGTGGGACAGCCCCGCCAGGGTATAGTCCCATCCTTCGGGCAGGGACAGCATTTGCGACAGCAGCCCCTTCGCTTTCAAGGTCAAAGCCTTATTGCGTAAGTGGTGGTTGCTCATAACGGTGTAGCCTGTGTTACGCTCAACTCTAAAAACTGCCATACCTGATACCTCCTTCCTATGAAATTTGAAAGTGTTGTTTTTCGGTGTTTTTGCCATCTGTATCCCTCCGTTATCTTCCGCATAGGAAAACACCCACGCCCATCACGGAACGCAAGCCACAGAGGAAAGAACAGCGGTTTTTCCACCCTAATCAATACATTTTTTGATAGGGTCTTTTGGGTATAAAAAAAGGCGACCGTTTTTCAACAATCGCCTTGAATATATAGGGTTTTATGAAGTTAAAAGCAAGAAAATTTGTTGTCCGAAAGTCTCAAAACCATTGATATTACTGGGTTTTTCAAAAAGTTCTGTATCGCCATTCGTACCAAACAGTAGAAATCCGAACCCAAAGCCGGTAGGCGAAGGGTTCGGATTTCTTTTTGTGTTCGGTGATCTGTGATGTTGACTTGCTGTTGTTGGCGTCACGCACGAGCACCGCCGCGGAACTTGCACCACCCTTCTCAGCGAAGGACGATTGAATGAATATCTCCACGAAATCGACTTGCAGGCACACGCAATGTTCAATGACAAATTCCCTATGTTATGAAAAAATGACGGTAGCATTACCGTCATTTTTTAGTATATTTTTGTTCTTATTCCACTTCTACAATCTCATATTCTCTTGTGCCGTAGCCGAGTTTCGCGGCGGCTTCGATCGTGTGAACACCGTTGCGGCTTTCTATACGCTCGATAAGATGAGGCTTTCCTGGGTCGGAGCAAGCATATACGAGGTCAACGCACGCTTGATCAATGGCAATGGGATCGTCTGAAATCAAAATGCCAATATCCGCAATGCAAGGATCTTGTGCAACGGCACAACAGTCGCAGTCAACGCTCATATTTTTCATAACATTGACGTAAACGATGTTGCCTTTGAAATAATCAACAATGCTTTTCGCCGCGTCCGCCATAGATTCAAGGAAAGAATCGTGATCCGAGCTCCATATTTTCTCCGGAACGCCTGCGCCGTGAATATACGCTTTACCGTAGGAGGAAGCAACACCTATTGAAAGCTGTTTGAGCGCGCCGCCGTAACCACCCATGGGATGTCCCTTGAAATGAGAAAGCACAAGCATTGAATCATAATTTACGATATTTTTGCCCACGTAGTTTTCTTTTATAACCTTACCGTTTGGGATATTGAGCTTCATATCCGGCCCTTCCGCGTCCAGAAGATCGACCTTAAAATATTTATCCCAGCCATGGTAAGAGATAAGTTTCAAATGCTTTTCCGTCGTGTTGCGCTCACCATTGTAAGCGGTGTTACATTCTACGACCGTGCCGTTTACATAGTCTATAATAGGCTTCCAAAAATCAGGTCTTAGGAAGTTCTGGTTTCCCTTCTCTCCCGAATGTAGCTTAACAGCAACGTTGCCGTCAAGATTTTTGCCGAGAAGCTTATAAAGTTCAAGCACCTTTTCGGGCGTGATAGTTCTTGAAAAGTAAACTTTTGCTCTCATTAAATGTTTCTCCTTATATAGCGTTTTTAGTCTTCGCATTATTTGTATTATAATATATTTTATCAAAACACCGATAAGAATTCAAGGGGCAATTTTGATAAAGATATCCGCAGCGGCATCACGCTTCTAAGACGTTATCTTTCGAACACAACAAACAGAAAAAACGGCAGACTTTCGTCTTACCGTTTTTATAAACATTAAAGCACGATAAACGTACAGGTCTTTGGAGCGAGTTCCCGTCTTCCCGCTTCAGCCGCAACAGGCAAAAGGTCTGTGATCTCATCTTCCTCTTTGAGGCACAAGTCGTTCCCGTTGAGTTTCATAACGGACGCGCGGAGCGAATCTGCCGAAAGCGTATATATCTCTGCCGCTTGCGGAAGCTCGACCGTCGTCGTTTGCGTAAGAGAGTTATTTATAATAAGGTAGACTGCGCCTTTTTTGCCGTCCTTGCGGGAATGGCAATATATATGCGCTCCCTCTTTGTCTGGATTGCCACATTCATAAACAGTCGTACCCATCAACTTGTTCCAAAGCAGAACGGCAAAATAATTCGGGCGCGGCTCAAAAGTGCCGTGCTTCAAAAATCCATAATCGGAAGAAGCGAGCGTATTGTGGAATATAATACCGTCGGTGATAGCCGCAAAACTACCGAGCTCGTTGAGCGTGCGGAACACATCAAGGTAAGTGGAAGCCCATGTGTCACCGCCGCCGCCCGCATCGCCGGATTCCGTTACCCATATCTGACCGCCGGGAACGTATTTATCGCGCAGAGCGGTATGTTTTTTTGCGTTATTAGGCGCAACCGCAAGATACGCGTCCGTATGTGCGAGTTCGCCGGCCCAATGTCCACGCGGCATAACAGATGCCAAACGCTCAGAAACGCCGTTATAATAGTGATAACTGAACACGTCGAGCTTCACCTTAGAGCCTTCCATAAGGTCTTCCGTGGAGCAGGAATTCATTACACTTTCAATACCGCCGCCCATATCGGAGCCGCCCTCTCCCAGAGTTATGCCGCCCGTAGAGCAAGGTCCGACGATGAGGCATTTCGGATAATTTTCGCGCACCCAAGCGTTAAATATATCTTGGTCACGCACGTAATCCGCAGGCGTGTACCCTTTCGGCGCACCTGACATTTCAAGCATATTAGGCTCGTTCATAAATTCTGCGGCATCGATATCCACACCGTATTCGTGGCTAAGGTCAAAAATCTTTTTCGTCTGCGTTAAATCAAGCGCGCCGCCGTTCGGGTGGTCTCCCGCGCAGTTGCTGACGGAAATAAGTAATTTTCCACCGACAGCTTTAACAAATTCAAGCACGCCTATCCAGCGGTCCTTCGTAAGCACGCTTGCGTAGCCCTCGGGCGCTTTACCGCCGGTCGTACCGTCAAAATCATAATAAGTTTTCGTCGCCCAGGAGCCCGAGACGCGAACCCACACAGGGCCGAACCTCTTTGCGAGTGAACGCAAACGCTCATTGTATAAATCTATGGGCGGATAATATTGCATCAAATCTTCCGTTGCCGTAAAATCGGTAAATTCACCGGAAAAAGCAAAAGGTTCCCTTCCCTCTATCTGCGCGGGCGTGTATGCTTTCCAAAACGTGCCGCCGGTAACCTCCGTCATTTCAATATTATATGACATCAGACGTTCGTCCACAGTGCGTATTTTTTTCAAAGAGCCAAGTTCAAGTTTTATAGTTTCGGACATTTTGCAACTCCTTTTTTTGTTTCGTCATTGCATATTATATCCCGTCAATATAAACTTAAGACAAACTAAATGTTAAATTTCTCTAAACTAATTCATATTTCCAAATATTTTTACCCTGCCGACAGTGATTTTTTTCTCGGGTCCAACAACACAAAAACACCACTTCCGTGGTGTTTTTGCGTTCGGATTTAATATTTATGCGCCCCAATGAGGAGTGGGGGTCAGTTTTGCATTTTTCGGAAAAATGATGGTATCCGCTTCGCCGTCGTCGTAGATTATAAGTGTTGCATGAAGACTTTTGTCGTATTCAAGAAGCACTTCATAATAGTTAGTTGCTTTGTCACCCGTTGTAGTGACAGATATTGTATATGTACCCGCTTCAAGCTCATATACGCCGTTCTCATTCGGCTGAACCACTTTGCCATTTGCATCGGTAATGCATAAAGAAAGATTGGAACTTTGAATAATATTCACTCCGGACGAAACGCTGTCCGTAAACCAGCTCCATGTTGTGGCGCAAAGGCAGGAGAGACACAAAATGATACTGAGAATACAAGCAGTAATATTCGAAATAAAAGTTTTTTCTTCAAGTTTCCCGTCTTTTTGGGGGTTAAATCGCTTCAAATTATGTCCTCCTTTCGGCATAAAATTGCGGTAATCGAAAGGCGCAAACCCGAGTTTGTGCCCTTTGGTTACCGCCCCCCCCCAAGGGGGCGGTGATAATTAGGAATTACTTAATGGTTACATTGCCGGAAACTAGATGTGCGTTTTCCTCGCCGCCAATCAGGTCATTAATGTTGTCAGCAGTCACAGTGACACCACCGATAGTACAGTTATCCAGAACTATGCCAGTGGTCTTGGAAATATCCAACACATAACCAGTCTCAAAAGCACAGTTCTTGAAAGTAACAACATTGTAGGGACGGCAGAATGCATAACCGCCGCCTTCACCGAAATTACAGTTGGTGAACACAACTTCCTTATGAACATCGGAGAAGCTGGTCCAGCCGTTCAAAGTGGAGTTGCTGATGTAGACACCGTAATCCTTGTTGCCGCCATCGGAGTTGAATGTGTAGACAGTACCGTCAATGACAACATTGTCAATGTAAACATCAGCGGTTGCGCTACCCATAAAGATGCCGCGCATTGCGCTGTTGATGGTCAAATTCTTAATGGTACCACCCTTTGCGTTCACCGCGCAGTCCCAAGTGTTCCAGGCATCGTCAACAGTCAAAGTTTTGCCGTTGCCATCGAAAACGCCGCCGTTTACCACAACACCAGTTGCACCGTAGCCACTGTTTGCAGTGGTATCTTTTGCGCTGAATTTGAGGTTATTGGTCAGAACAACATTATCGCCATTTGCCAACGCTTCGCTCAGCGCGCTTGCATCGCTGGCAGTGGTGTTCACGATGATCTTACCTTTGTTAGTAACATTACCTTTGTTGGCATTGAGATAACCTGTAACGTCCGTATCAGACTCATAAATGTATTTACCCTGATCGCCTGCCTGGCAGTTGATGAAAGTAGAGCCTGTGACAGAAACAGTGGTATCAGCATTCAGAGTACCAATTGCAATACCGGGCTTGTAATCTTTCTTTTCTTCATGCATATCACTCCTTTTTTAAATTTTATCACAAATAAATAATATAGATATTGTTTCCAAAAAATAAAAAATACACACCCTAAAATGCATCTTTAATTTATAATATAGAAAATTGCATAGTTTGCCGTGGGTTCACCTATTTTTGACTTAATGGAAGTAGTATGTTCGCCCCAATCAAGCGTTTTGGGGTATTCATCTTCGAGAGTTATAACCGTACTGTCTTTTGTCACGGTATAGTTTGTGCTGTCAGCCTCATCGCCATCGATCGTAACACCGATGAAATCAGCAACGTCGGCATTGGATTTAAAAGTCAATGTACCTTTTCCGCTCCATTTCGCACCGTTGCCCTCAATGATTGTGGGAACAAACAGCTTTTCGATGCTTTCTGTCTTTTCCGATCCGCAAACCGTGCAAGTTTGAGGGGGTGTTTCCATTGCTGCCACACCCGGAGTGTGAACTGCAGTGTCCTTCTTAGTTCCACACAATTCAAAGAATTTTTCAATATCATCATCTTTATCTCCAATATGCATGAGGTCATCAATAAAATTCTCGCTGATGTTGCCGTTATTCCAAGCCTGCTCTATATATTTATCCGTGTCCAAGTTCATGTAATATTTTTCATATCGCGAATGATAGAAAATATCGCATATTCCGTAGAACTCTCACTGGAAGAAGAGCTAGATGTTTTCAATCCAAATTTCGCCTTTGTTTCCAAAGAGAAAACTATACATCGTATTAAAATCATGTTTTCATATCCTGCCATTCCCTTGCATATACATTTACAGTATATAAAACGCGGGAGGCGGAGCTATTGAAAGGAACAGTAGAGGAACGAGCGATCATGCTTGGCTCGTACATAGCGCAAAACGGTGCAACCGTGCGTACAGCGGCAAAAAAATTCGGCATATCAAAGTCTACCGTACATAAAGATGTGACCGAGAGATTGGAAAGGCTTAATAAAGCTCTTTTCGAAGAGGTGCGCGCGGTGCTTGACAAAAACAAAGCCGAGCGCCATATGCGAGGCGGAGAAGCGACAAAACAAAAATATATAAACATAAAAGAATCTTAAAAAGCAAAAAGGACGGGAAAAAATCTCGTCCTTTTTGTTTTAAAACTGTTTTACGGTAGACACCCTTAAAGTTGCACCTTTTTCGTATAATATCTGCTTAAAATTTGTCAAAGCCGAGCCGATATTTTACTGCTCGTTTTTCCAAGCGACACCGTTTGAGTCAAGCGTTTCCGAGGTGGAGTTTATGCTCGATATCGACGCCGATTTGTTGCCGAGGAAAACCACTTTGGCAGAAAGGTTTGCGGGTATTTTTACCGTTGCTACGATCGAGCCGTCAACCTTAACCGTAAGATAACTGCCCGAGCTCAATGAAACGTTCGCACTCGTGCCGACGCTCGAAAATCCCGAGCAATTAGTTGCCTCGCTCGTCATACCTCCGTTTGGCATGACTGCAACAACTGTACCGCCCGTGTATTTATAGCCCTTCTCTGTGTCTATGGCAGAGTTTCCGCTTGACGTGGAAATAACCACGGTGTTGCCTCCGGCAAAAACTATGCCGCTATATGATGTTCTGCTGTTTGCGTCAATTCCGTCGCCGCTGCAATAGATATAGAGAGTTCCCCCGTCTATCGTAACGCCCGTGCCGCTTGTCGCCGTGCTGTTAACACCATCGTCAGACGCAATAACGGAAACGTTTCCGCCTGAAATAACAACAGATGTCCCCTCTATGCCCTCATAGCTGTTTACGATATCTATCGTACCACCGGAGATAGTTACCGTGCCGTCGGCGTGCAAGCCGTCATCGTTACTATAAAGCGTGAGCGTGCCGCCGCTTACCGTTACGCTACCTGTGGGTGTGCTTCCGTTTTCAAGCATTGAATCTTTGTTTGCATGAATTGCATCGTCGTACGCTTTGATATTTATCGTACCCGCGCTTATCACGATCTCGTTAGTCGATTTTATACCTTTACAGGAATAGTCGCTCTTGTCGGTATTGCCGTCGTTCATACCGCCGAAGCCTCCCATACCGCCTCCGCCGAAACCGCCTCCAAAGCCTCCGCGCTGGATAGATGTGGTATAATTCGTCCAGCTGTAGCCAAGGCCGCCGCCATAGCTTGAAAGCGCGAACGTATCATAGCTTTCGTTCGGCGTGAGATAATCCGTAGAAACGTAATATTCTTCTTCCTGCCCCTGATCCATGCCGTCGGAATACATAAAGAACTGCATCTTTTCATATTCCGCCATCTTGGGGAACGAATAGTAATAATAAGTCGTTCTGCCGCTTGTAACGCAGGAATGGTATTCCGCGTTCACCCAGCAATAATCGTCGTCGGAATTATAATATTTTATTGAATATTTATAAAGAAGTGTAGTAAAACGAATATAATATTCGTCGCCCGATACCGCTGTAACCTCTGAAGAATAATTTGAATATTTGTCCGTGTAGATGGTGAGGTTTGTCGCATCATCGTCGATAACTACGTTATATGAAGCGTCGATACCGTCGCACGCAGCGTAAAGCGTGTGCGTGCCACCGGAGATTGTAACCGTGCCGCGCTGATTGCCTTTTTCGGAAATGTCGCTGTTAGTCGTCTTGATGCAGTCTCCTTGTGAAGAAATAAGCGTCGTGTTTCCTCCCGTGATCTCAACGCTGTCGTTTCCTTTAAGAGCATTATCTATACAAGCGACGGTGAGAGTCAAGTTTTTAACTTGAAGATCATCTTTAGTGTGTATACCGTTGTTGTTTTCGGAAATGACAGTAAGCGCGCCTTTTCCGCATATTTCAAGGTCAACAAGAGAATATACGGCGGCGGAATAAAGCGTTTCGTCCGTGTCGTCAATAGCTTCGCGCGTATCGTAAATATAGTTTTCATATTCGTTTTTCGCCGTGATGGAAACCTCGTCGCCGCTCAAAGCAGTGATTGGGTTGGTCGTGCTGCTCACAAGCGAAAAGCCGCGAAGCTCAAGGTCGAATTTATAATCGTCACCGATATCGATAACGATATTGCCGCGAAGCTGACCCGAAACCGCGTAAACGGAATCCGCGCCCACGGAAGTAAACGTGAGAGTTCCGTTTTCAAGCGTATAACAACCCGCCGTACCGGAAACGCAGGTAACGGTAATTTCTTCGGTAGCCTCGTTTTCAAAATATCCGTTGTACGCGCCGAGTTCCTCAAGCTTCTCCCCGAAAGTAATGCTGTCATCGCCGAGTTCGGCGGAAGTTCCCGTCACGGTAGTTTCTGCACCGCCCACATTCGGACCGCCTATGTTATCTGCCGCTCTGCCATTGTCGCAAGCGCTGAGTATACCGATAATAAGGCTCAGCGATAAAAACAGCGAAAAAATTTTCTTCATAAAAATTCCTCCAAAATCTATCATGATCGCGTTCTGAAAAATGCAAAATATTTCTCTGTCATTTTTGTGTTTTAAGTATAACCTCTCAACCTTAAAAAAAGCATAAAAAGAAAAATTTTTTCAAAATTTCTTCTGCCGCCATTTTTGCCTTGAATAATTCCGTGTTTCCGATATAATAAATATAATCATAAAAAAGGATCGCCACATGAAATTTTTGCACATCTCCGACCTTAACCTCGGCAAGATAATAACAAAGCTCAAAGACGTGAACAGCGCCGTTATCAGCTCCCCGCACGGATTTTTCATGAACAAGTTCATGAAACCCTCCGCCGGCTTCGGCTACGTGATATCGCGAGGGAACGACAAACGCAGACGGCGAACGCCGTCTGCGTGAAAAATATTAGTCTTCGATCGCCGCTTTGCGTTTCAGCACTGCCGCAAACTTGTCCATGATCTCATCGTCAAATTTGGGCGTACGGTCATAATAATAAATACCGTTCTGCTCCTGCTCTACGTCGTAAAGCTGTGTATAGCAAAGACCACAGATCTTTTCGGTATCCATGAGCACGCCTGTGAGTCCGACAAAGCGGTCTACGTATTCGTCGATGCTGCGCGGTGCATCGCCATAGCCCCAGCTTACCTTGTTGTTATTGTTTTCTTGGTCTTTTGCCCACTTGATTCCACCGTATTCGCTGATGAAATAGGGCGCACCGTTGTACGTCTGTCTGCGACCGTGGTTTTCAAATACTTCAGTTTCGGTCATGTTATCGTAGCGCTTATGGAAAGCTTCAACGCTCTGATTGTAGTCGTGAATATCATAAATATCCGTTACGACGTGATAGTTACCGCTGGTATCGATGCAGGGACGAACGGGGTCGATGCGTTTGGTTTCCTCGTAAATGGTGCGAAGCATTTCCTTGGACTGTTCATTTCCGTTGATATCCCATGTTTCATTGAAAGGACACCAACCTATAAGGGCAGGGTGGTTATAGTCACGCGCCATCGCTTCTGTCCATTCTCTGAGATAGATATAGGTGTTTTCATTTGTGGTGTAATCAAAGCCCCAGTTGGGATATTCGCCCCAAACGAGATAGCCGAGTCGATCTGCTTCATAGAGGAAACGGCGTTCAAATACGCGCTCGTGGAGACGCGCGCCGTTGAATCCAACACGCTTGGAAAGCTTGATATCCTTCGCGAAAGCATCGTCATCGGGAGCGGTGTAAACGCCCTCGGGATAATAGCCTTGGTCGAGAACAAGGCGCTGGAAGACGCGCTTGCCGTTGATGAGGAGGCATTTATCGTCAAGCTCGACTTTTCTCATGCCGAAATAGGAGCGGACGGTGTCCGTGCCGTTTTCGCTTTCTATCTTAATCTCAAAGTCGTAAAGGGTAGGAGTTTCGAGCGACCAAAGAGAGAGGGTGTCAAGATCGATGACACTTTTTGCGGTCTTCATCGTGGTCTTCAGACTTGCGGTGCCGACGGTCTTGCCATCGAGAGAAGCAGTGAGTGTAACGGTCTTTTCGCCGTGCGCGGAAAGGTTAAGCTCGCAGAAGATGCGGCTGTTGTCCGTGTCGGGATCGAGTTTAACTGCGGAAAGGTAGGTTGCGGGAACGGTTTCGAGCCATACGGGTGCATAGATACCCGTGGAGCGGGTGTAATAGCAGCCAAAAGATTCATAACGTGCGGACTGCTTGCCCGAGGGCTGCGTGAGATCGCGGGAATCGCCCTCGCAGTAGACGGCGATGCTGTTTTCGCCTGCGGTGAGCGCGTCGGTGATGTCAAAACTGAACGGTGTGTAACCGCCGTTATGCTTGCCGACGGAGGTGCCGTTTACAAAGACCTCAGTAATGTAGTATGCCGCTTCAAAGTTAAGAAGCACACGTTCATTAGCTTTCGGAGAAATATCAACGGTTTTACGATACCAGCAAGCATTGATGAAATCTTTGTATTCGATGCCGGAAAGCTT
>JBGVFW010000023.1:0-3678 GCA_045121315.1 Eubacteriales bacterium | reverse complement strand
CTCTACGTTTGCAAGAACTGTTTGGTGAGAGATGAGATTATAACTTTGGAAAACAAAGCCGACTTTGTGATTCCTGTATGTATCCCAATCTCTGTCGTTAAATTCTTTTGTGGATTTTCCGTCGATTATAAGATCGCCGTCTGTATAACCGTCAAGACCGCCTATGATGTTGAGAAGTGTTGTTTTGCCGCAGCCCGAAGGTCCGAGAATGGAAACGAACTCGCTTTCGCGGAATTCTATGTTTATCCCGCGGAGAGCGTCAACCGTTTCATCGCCTGTGTGGTACTGCTTTACGATGTTTTTTAGTTGAAGCATTTTTTACTCCTAGATACAATAATTATAATAGTTTTATTATAAACTAATTTTATACCGATTTTGTTAACAAGATATAAATTTATTAAATTTTTTTGCTTTTAAAAAGGAATATTTGAGAAAAAACAATCAAATAGATTTTAAAGACTTGCCTTTTTCCTCACTTTGGGAAAAATAGATATTTGCATTTCGTATTTTTTGCATTTCGCATCGTTTTTATTGACATTGAGCACGTAAAATGATACAATAAAATATAATGTAATTTTTACAAACATTTATTGAAAGAGGCTTAATATGAGCAAGGTAATTATCCCCGCAGGCTATAAACCGCTCCTCGGTATGTACGAAACGCAAACCGCTATCGGTATGCTTAAAAAAATATTTGAAAGAAAGCTTTGTAATTCTCTTAATCTTAAACGAGTTTCCGCCCCCCTTTTCGTAGACCCTAACACTGGTCTTAACGATGACCTCAATGGTGTGGAACGCCCTGTAAGATTTGATATTAAAGAAACGGGAACAGATGCTGTTGTCGTTCACTCCCTCGCAAAGTGGAAACGCATGGCGCTTCACACATACAAATTTTCCGCAGGTGAAGGTCTTTATACGGATATGAACGCTATCCGCCGCGATGAAGAAATGGATAACCTCCATTCCATCTACACAGACCAGTGGGACTGGGAAAAGATTATCACTAAAGAGGATAGAAATATAGAATATCTCAAAGCTACGGTGCAGAGCGAGGTTGACGCTATGTGCGACACTCTCGATTCACTCAAAACACATTTCCCTGAACTTACGCTCGAACTCAATCGAAACGTGAAGTTCATTACAACGCAGGAACTTGAGGATATGTACCCCGGCAAAACGGCAAAAGAACGCGAAAATCTTCTTTTGCAGGAATACAAAACGGCGTTTATCATGCAGATAGGCGGCAAGCTCCGTTCGGGCGAACGCCACGACGGCAGAGCCCCCGACTACGACGACTGGACGCTCAACGGCGATATCATGTTCTGGAACGATATTCTCGGCTGTGCTTTTGAAATTTCTTCTATGGGTATCCGCGTAGACAAAGAAGCGCTTGAACGCCAGCTTAAAGAGGCAGGCTGTGAAGATAGAAAGACGATGCCTTTCCACCGCGCACTTCTTGCAAATGAACTTCCTCTTACGATGGGCGGCGGCATTGGTCAGTCGCGTCTTTCCATGCTCCTTTTGCAAAAAGCGCACATAGGCGAAGTTCAGGTTTCCATTTGGGACGAAGAAACAAAACGCATATGCAAGGAGAATAACATAATATTGCTTTAAGTATTTTACAAAACGCCCACAGGGCGTTTTGTTTGTATTAGGAGGTTTTTATGAAGAAAATAACGGCTCTTGCACTTATTTTGGCTTTCGCGCTCATCTTTTGTTCGTCGTGCGGCGGGGAAAAATTGACGGTTGACGGCAGGGTCATGGTCTTTTCACATGCGGTGAATAACTCTACCGGTGAGGTGATTGCTTGCTCTGCGGATATGGAAAACGTTTATCCCGGCGTGAGCGTGATAGAAGTTACGCTAAAAGCCGCAGACGGTGAATTCACTTTTGTAACGTCGGGCGGCATTTACACAGCGAAATACAGCTTGGAAAAGACGACCGACAAAACCGCATTTTACAGCGTAATCATGGGCAATGACAACGGCAGCGCCGCGATAGGCGTGAAAAGCAAAACCGGAGATATCGTGGAATACACTTTGATGCTGTCCATAAAAGGCTATACGGTGTCTTTTTACGGTTGAAATTGGCGTACTTGCTTATTAGAAAAAGACATGTTCAGCTTTGGACATGTCTTTTTAATTGCGCTAAAAACAAGTATCACTTGATTGCCAAACAACGAATTGATAATTGATTGTTCCATTCCTATGTGATAAAATATAATCACACCGGTGATATCAACAACTGGAGGATAAAATATGAATATTAAGATGGGCGAAAAAATAAAGCAACTTCGACAGCGTGATGGTAGGAAGCAAGATGATTTAGCTAATGCACTCGGCGTCAGCCCTCAAGCAATTTCCCGTTGGGAAGCAAACGGCTCCCTCATGGAGGGAGCTGCCACCGAAGGCGGCTGAGGGAGAGTGCGCAAGAGTAGAATCTATTGATGCTCGAAGTCGCGCGGGCTCCTTCCGTCATGCATTCGCGTGCCACATTCCTCCCTGAGGAAAGCTCTGTTACCACTCGATAGTTATTCAAAAAGGCATTTGTGGCAAGTTTGCCATAAGTGCCTTTGTTGCTTTGGTCATTTCCTCGCAAGGTATTAACCTGATTTATCGCAGGTCGCCGTTGCGGAGCCTTTTTGTATATAAAGAATTGTCAAATCACATAGAGTTCTTCTTTATCATCACACCTGCACAGATGCATATTACCGCAACGGCGGAGATCGATATTATCACGGGCAGGGTGGTATGATCTTTTTCATCTGCCATGGGTTCTGCGGCGGGAGTTCCTAATATTGTCTGAACTTCAGTTTGTCCATTTAATGTTTGAGGGGATACGGTGGTCCGAGCAAAATTTTGTGTGGTTGGAGCTATTGAAAAAGTCGTTTGCTCTGTTTCGGGTGCGACAGAGGTCTGAGCGGCTTTGCTGTAGACTCCGCCTATTACCTCAGCCATATAAGCGTGACCTGCGGCTGTGGGATGAAAATCCCAAGAGGTATAGAAATATTCACTTTTACCGTTCATACCACTTGCCACGTCCGCGATAAGAATGTTTCCGTTTGCTTCATTTTGCACAGCGAAGTAAACGGCGTTTATTTTTTGAATATATTCGTCGATAAGCATGCCCACATCGAAACCGAAGATGTTATATTCGGGGTTTCCGAGGTATGGGTTATAAAGCGTTTGAATTATCACTGCGGCGTCGGGGTTTGAGGCGCGCATAAGAGTTATTGCGGCGCGAAGATTATCATGAAGCGAGGAAAAAACGCTTTCCATATCAGCTTCGACAGTTTCAAAATTTATAACCGATCCATCGAAAACGCCCGATATTTTTAGGCCTTTTATCAGCTTTTCCGCGTTTTCCTCGGAGAGTCCCATCACGCAGAGTTTTTCGCGTACGGCGTATGCGAGAAAGAAGTTGTTATTTTCGATAAGATCATTTCCGCCGATGGAGATTGTGATAAGGCTTGCTTCCTTTATCGCGGGAGTATTTGCTATGACTGTCAGCATATCGTCGCTCCTTGCCCCGTTTGCCGCGAGGTTTTGGAGCGAAAGACCGTATTTTTGCGCGATTATCGCGGGGTACGTTTCGCTTTCGTTTTCTATTCCGAATCCCGCGGCGATGGAATCCCCGAACGCGAGATATATCTTTTCTTCGCTTTGCGAAGCGAATGTG
>JBGVFW010000022.1:0-11241 GCA_045121315.1 Eubacteriales bacterium | reverse complement strand
CATTTTTGCTCCCTCCATATAAATTTCGTTACGCGCGTCCGCGTTATTTTAAAAATTTGCAAACAAAAACCAAAGTGCGTCGGCACCTTGGTTTTGTTAAATCGCTATGTTTCTCTTTAAAAATTAAAGAGCGTTTTTAGCTGTTTCAACGAGAGAAGCGAAAGCTGCTTTATCGTTTACAGCGAGGTCAGCGAGCATCTTTCTGTTGAGGTTGATGCCTGCTTTTTTAAGACCGCACATAAATTTGGAGTAGTTAATACCGCAAACTTTTGCCTGTGCGGAAATTCTTGTGATCCAGAGAGAACGGAAATCTCTCTTTTTCATCTTTCTGCCTGCGAAAGCATAGTTACCGCTCTTCATAACGGCCTGTTTAGCCATCTTGAAATGTTTGGATTTAGCACCCCAGTAACCTTTTGCAAGCTTCAACATTTTATTTCTTCTCTTGCGAGTCATCATCGCGCCTTTAACTCTTGCCATTTCAGTATCCTCCTAAGTATTATTCGCCACAAATCAGTCGTTGATAAGGGATTTGATTGTTTTTGTGAAAGAAGAGCTCAAATAAGCGTTCTTTCTGAGCTGTCTTTTGCGTTTGGGTGTCTTGATTCCGAGTTTGTGACGACGGAAAGAAGAATTGAGTTTTACTTTACCACTCTTTGTAGTGGAAAATCTTTTAGCAGTAGCCTTATGTGTTTTGATCTTCGGCATGACTTTATATTCCTTTCAGTTTTTACAAAAATTTATTGTTTTACGGGCGAAATGAACATTGTCATATTACGTCCGTCAAGAACAGCTTTTTTCTCCGCAACGCCGATACCTTCGCAGCCCTTTTCGAACTTTGCAAGTATCTCCGCGCCGAGTTCGGTATGGCGCATTTCTCTTCCGCGGAATTGGACAACCACTTTAACTTTGTCGCCGCCTTTAAGGAAACGGTGAGCGTGGTTAAGTTTTGTTTGGAAATCGTGCTCACCTATCGTGCAGGAAAGCTGGATTTCTTTAACGTCGACAACCTGCTGTTTTTTCTTCGCTTCTTTAGCGCGTTTTTCTTTTTCAAAGCAGAATTTTCCATAGTCCATTATTTTGCATACGGGCGGAACGGCGGCGGGAGAGATGAGAACAAGGTCAAGGTCTTTCTCCTGTGCCATTTCAAGTGCCTTTGCTATTTTGACAACTCCGAGCATTTCGCCGTCTGCGGAAACAAGGCGAACCTCCGGAATTTTTATTTCCTCGTTGATAAGATTTTCTTTCGTGCTAATGGTAAGCACCTCCATAACAAAATAAAAAATAAAGCGGAAAGCCAAAGAAAGGCTCTCCGCATTACATGACATAATTACTCCAAAGCAACGCCGTGGAATTAAATATCTTGCTTATTGACCGAGCGCGCCTCTTGCGGCAGGGTGAGAACGGAGAACGTTCTTCTTTGTTTTACCCGATGATTATAGCATAAAGCGCGCCCTTTGTCAAGAGGGATTTTGAATTATTTTTTAATTGTTTTGTGCAATATATGCTCTTATCTCTTCCTTTTCGGAAACAGGGCGCAGACTGTCTTTTGTTATAAAGCCATAGAAAACGTCACTGTCAATGCCTTCAACCGCAACTATATATTCCTCTCCCACTTCCACGGTATCCGCAAAGAATATTACCTGAATTTCGCCCATAACGCTGCCCTTTAAGGTTTCGACAATTTCGCAGTGCCATATTTCGGTATGCTTCAAATCGCCCTTTACCTCGGTAAGAAGCTCTATGGGTTTCACTTGGAAGATAGCGGGCGCATCCGCAACTATCTCTTCAAGAGTTTCGGCGTCGGAAAGCGTTTTGCCAGGGGCATTGTCCTCAGTAAGACCGCGCACATATTCAATCATTTCCTCGCGAGTGCAGGTTTGAGTGTCTATGCCCGTGAAATGTTCGGTGGAGAGCTTGAACCAAGTCAAACCGCCCCAGTTGCCCGTCATATACATATCGCTTTGCTTCAAATTGTTCAGTGGTATTACCGTAGCACAGTTCCAAACGTAATTTATCTGCGGTGTACTGTACACGTCCGCCTTTCTAGTCAATATAAGCAAAATTTCTTCGTCTATCGTCCCCAAATAAGATTCCACTCCGACTTCGCCGAAGTTCAGCACGTATCCGTCGGGCGTAGTAGCCTGACAAGAGAGCGTGGGAATATACAATTCCAAGACACCCGAAGCCTCTCCTACAACGGTTTCACTTACCTCGACAGTATATTTCCAATGGTCTTCCCCGTACTCCTCGGGCGGCTTTATTATTCTTGCAACGACAACGTCCGTTGCAAGCTCGCACATTTCCTCGAATGTGCGGTACGGGTATATGAGAACAACAGGGGGAGTTGTAGCAGGATAATCAACAACTGATCCGGGGGAAAGAATGTCCGTTGTTACCGTTGACTCCGTATTTGAAGTATTATTACAAGAAACGCATAACAAAACAGAAAATACCACTAACATAAGTGCAATTATCTTATTCATAAGCATCCTCATCCTACAAATTTAGAATAAATTTCTTGTAAATATCGTTTTTCCGCGGTTGTTAAGGTTGTAACACCGTTAACGGAATTCATAACATTATTTTGAGCAGTTGGGTGTCCATCATATCCTAACACGTGCCCAAATTCATGTATAATAGTTTGCAATATCTCCGTTTCGGAACCTTCACACTTTATATAAATATTCGCAGAAACACGTCTCTTTACATATTTCAAATCATTCGTACCTTCGATATTTACCAAAGTGTAACTACTAATCGAATCATACCATTGGGTAAGTCCAGTCCAAGTAGTATTTGTCTCTCTGCTCTGCGTTTCCATTTGAGATGTAGTACCTCCATAAATTACTACATCCGCAGCCAATGGGTCATTTGTGAAAGTAAAACTTATTCCCAAAGCATTTCCCCATTGGTTAATTGCATTATCTATGCCCTCGTCAAACTTAAAGCTACTCGAAGAAGATAAATTTTGCTTGCATATACTTATGGTACTTGCAGTCCAATACCCAACAGTATCAGCATCGCTATACCATACATCAGCTATCGTCCCCGCATATGGATAATCAATAACCAACTTCCATTCGTCTTTATACTCCGAATTATCAGTATAGGAAACCAAATTCAAGTACGAGCCAACATTATCGGTAACTGGATCAACGGACAATGCATAAGTTTTTAGTTCATAATCTCTTGGAGTAAAAATCAAATTTCCACTATAAGATATATATATTCTCCAACGAGTGTTTTCACTTGTATTCGAAGCATATTGCTCTATATAATAATTTCCCGAAGTATCAGCTTCAGAAGAATATCCCAAATATTTATTTGTGTAAACATTCTTTATCGTGCAAGAAAAATCTTCGGTATGAAATTCAACAAACCATCTAAAATGGTTGTAGGCACTAAAATCCCATTGATGAATCTTTGTTCCCTCATCCGTATAAGGTCCATATGGACTAGCAACTCTACTCGTTTGGATATTTTGAACAAAATAATTTCCGCTGGTTGGTGCATCAATTTTCAAAATCATCCAATTTGCATTATATCCTCCAGTAGAATAACTTACTAATTGCAACTCACTGCCAATAGTTGAATCAGGAGCATTTAGAAACGTATCTGTAGCCGTTTTGGGTTCAAATACATATCTTTCCACGTTATTTGCCTTTTTTATGCGCCAGTACGTACTATCCGAAATAGCAGAGTATTGATTTATATTTGCTTCACCAACATTAGTGTTAGCAATTCCCAAATATTTACCGCTATATTGTGATTGAATCGTATAATACGACGTGTTTTCAACCTTTTGAATATACCAAATCTCTTGCTTTCCATTATGATACGTCCATTGATGTATTATATCTGTATTAGGACCGTGAATATCCATATACATTTGGGTGGAAAAGTTTTTCAGATAATAATATCCACTTTCAATATCAACATATGTATATAAACGGCCAATAGACATAGGGGATATTATATCATTTCCTATTCCGTCGCCTGGTACTATAGGATTTAGCGTTGGCTCTTGTGTGTCAGTTGTTGTTTCAATCGTTGGTTCGGAAGTTTGAGCCGTAGTTTCCGAAAATGTTTGTGCTCCTACATTCACAGATAGCACTCCAAAAAGCATAACTACCGCCATCAATAATGCCATCATTTTCTTCATAATAAAATTCCTCCTTAATTTTCAGGGTTTTGTAATACTACCCTTTTATTTACATTTATATTATCACAAATCCACAAAAAAAATCAATATTGGAATTATATTTTTAGTCAAATCAACAAACGCTCAATATATTATTCACAAAATATTCACACCTTGCCCTTGGCAATTCCATCTGCAAACGGGAAATCGGAAATATCCCTTGTGAACGTCTTGCCCGCAAGGTAATCGAGGTGAGAGGGCTCGTCCGGCAGAAACGTGAGCTTATACGAATAAAGCTCCTGGCTGTCAAAACCCATTTTTCTGTCCTCACGGTTGACGGCGTATTTGCCGTCGCCCACAAGCGGATGCCCCACCGACGCAAAATGCGCGCGTATCTGATGCGTGCGCCCCGTCACAAGCTCCGCTTCAAGTATATCACCCATGGGGTGCTTACCCACAACGCGGTATCGCGTGACGATGTGTTTTGCATCGTGCTTGCCGCGCGGCTCATGCTCATAGACGGTGACCTTGTTGTTTTTCGCGTCTTTCCAAATGTAGCCGTCAAGCTCCCCTGCCTTTTTCTCCATATTGCCGTGAACGGCAAGCAGATAATATTTCGCAACGGCGCGTTTTTTTATCTTGTCGTTCATCACGCGAAGCGTCGCCGCGTTTTTCGCCGCGATAACAATACCCGCCGTGTTGCGGTCAATGCGGTTGCACAGCGCGGGCGCGAAGGAGTTTTCCTCCTCGGGAACGTATTCGCCTTTCTGCCAAAGATAAGCCTTCACGCCTTCTATAAGCGTGTTTTGCTCGCCCGCAGTGTCGCTGTGGCAGAGAAGCCCCGAGGGTTTATCGCAAAGAAGGATATTTTCGTCCTCGTATATCACGCCGAAGTTTTGGCGGATATTCTTGAAAAAATCGTCCCTCGGCTGTTTTTCCATAAATTCTTCCTTTATAAAAAGCTCCACCGTGTCGCCTACGTTAAGTATCTGCCCTATCTCGGCGCGCTTGCGGTTGACCTTTATCTTTTTAAGGCGGATATATTTATACATCATGGACTTTGGCAAAAGCGGAAACGCCGCCGTGAGAAATTTATCGAGCCTTCTGCCCGCGTCGTTTTGTTTTATTTCAATAGTTTTCATTTTTCTCCCACTTTCTTGAAAGAAAGTGAGCAAAGAACTTTTCTCTCAGCCCGCTCCCAACAAGAGAAGACAATCAAAAAGATCGAACCACTTTCTTTTCATTACAAAGTTGTTTTTATTTCAGTTAGACTATTTCTCCGCAAACATTCTCGCCGTCGCAACCCGTTATCTTCACGTTCACAATCTTTCCGCGGATATCATCGTCGCACACGGTGCGGACTTCAAGCATATTTTCCGTGTGACCCGTGTAAACACCATCTTTTTCCGTTTCGAAAAGCACGGCAAATTTCTTGCCCATAAAGCGCTCCACGTTTGCGGCGCGCAGGTCTTTTTCAAGCTCCGCAAGACGTTTTACGCGCTCGTTTTTGATGTTTTCGGGAAGCTGTCCGCTCATCTCAGCGGCGGGAGTTCCCTCACGACCCGAAAACGGGAAAACGTGCATATGCAAAAATTCGATCTGCTTTGCAATATCGTACGTATCGGCAAAATCTTCCTCGCTCTCGCCGGGGAAACCCGCGATAATATCGCAGGTGAACGTAGCGAGCGGCATCTTTTCCTTGATATACGCCACGTTGCGAAGCACAATTTCCCTGTTGTATTTGCGCTTCATGTCGGCAAGCACTTTGTTGCTTCCGCTTTGCAAGGAAAGGTGGAAGCTGGGCATAAATTTCTCTTCTGCGGCAAGCGCGTCCACAAAATCCTTTTTAAGTACCGAAGGTTCAAGCGAACCGAGGCGTATGCGCTTGATATCCGTCTTTTCCGCAACGTCATGTATAAGCGCGGCAAGAGTATATCCATCGTCAAAATCCTTGCCGTAAGACGCTGTTTCCACGCCCGTAAGCACAACTTCCTCATATCCCGCACCGCACAGCTTTTCAACCTCCGCGATTATCTCGTCGGCGCGGCGGGAAACGACGTTTCCGCGCGCGGTCTTGATGATGCAGTATGTACAATGGTTGTCGCAGCCGTCCTCTATCTTAACGAAAGCGCGCGTGCGGTCGGAGCGCGTGATGCTCATCTTTTCAATAGGGGAAGCGTTCACGTCCATAATTTTTATTTTTTCGGAAACGTCGCCGCCCTCTACAAGCATTTTCGCCGCCTGCGCCGCGGAGAGCTTGTTTCTGTTGCCGCAGACGTAGCTTACGCCGGGGATTTTAGAGATCACCTCGGAATGTACTTGCGAGGCGCAGCCGGTAACGATAACGAACGCTTCCGGGTTTTCCGCGTGCGCGCGGCGTATCAGCTTGCGCGATTTCTTTTCGCTTTCCTCAGTCACTGCGCAGGTGTTGATGATGTACACGTCGCACTTTTCCGTGAACGGCAGAACGATAAATCCGTTCTGAGAAAGCGTTTCCTCTATCGCCGTGGATTCGTATTGATTTAGCCTGCAGCCGAGCGTGTATACGCTCGCCGTGGGCGAACCGTTAATATTATTTATCATAAAGATCTGCCTTTCTAAGTCAAGCCTCCCTCCCCGAGAGAGGTGGATTTTGCGAAGCAAAAGACGGAAGGAGTTGTTTGAATTCCGCTCACTCAGCCGCTTTCGCGACAGCCCCCTCAGCAAGGGAGCCCAACAAAACAAAAATGAGGTGATTCTCATCACCTCATTTTATCACACAGAAGGATTTATTGCAATTACCATTTCGTTAAATTTCGGGAGAACAGAGCATCCATCTCAAAATTCTCGGCAAAAGCGTCAAAAATCCTATCTTCTCCACACTCTCCGCAGCAACGATATCTGCCGTACCCAAAACGGTATCTCCGCTTTTGAATATGACCGTGCCGACTTTCTCGCCTGCTTTTACGGGAGCGGCAACGGTTTCGGGAACATCGTAAACAGTTTCTATTTTTGAAACCGCACCCTTTTCCACGACAGTTTCAAACGCTTCGTGCTTTACCGAAAGAGTGTTCTTCACGCCGCCCGTCACGGAGATATCGTCCATTGTGCCGTCCGTGTCAGAGAACATGGCATAGTTTGCAAAGCCCCAATCAAGCATCTTTGCCGCGAGTGCGTTTCGCTCATCCCTCGTGGGGCTGCCCATTATAACGGCGATAAGATGCAAACCGTTTCTCTCCGCCGTCGCGCTGATACAGAATTTTGCCTTTGCCGTGGAGCCTGTTTTAAGTCCCGTACATCCGCTGTATGTACGCAGAAGTCTGTTAGTGTTGGAAAGACCAAAAGTGCCGTTTCTGACCGTGTCCATCCATATCGTTGTATAATCAAATATCTTCTTGTGCGTCATAAGCTCGCGGCTCATAATAGCGATATCACGCGCGGAGGTAACGTGGTTTTCCGATGTGTCGTCAAGCCCGTTTGTGTTTTCAAAATGCGTGTTCTCCATGCCAATCTCCTTTGCTCTCTCGTTCATGCGAGCAACAAATGAGGATTCGCTTCCCGCCACGTATTCAGCAAGCGCCGTAGCAGCGTCGTTTGCGGAGCTTACAACAACGCTTTTTATAAGCTCGTCAACGCTCATCTGCTCGCCGGGTTCAAGGTATATCTGCGAGCCGCCCATAGACGCAGCATGTTCGCTCACGCTCACCATATCCGTAAGGTTTATCGTGCCGTTATCGAGCGCCTCAAACACAAGTAGAAGCGTCATTATCTTCGTAACCGAAGCGGGCGGGAGAGCTTCGTCCGCGTTATATTCAAAAAGCACCATGCCCGTGGCTGCATCCATAAGTATCGCGCTCTTTGCGCTTATCTCCTCTGTGAAATCCGCGGCGCGCACGCTGACGCTCCAAAAAGAAAATGCGAGCATAAAGACCAATAATACTGCGATAAATCTTTTCATGTTTAAAATCTCCCTTTGTAACTTACATTTAAAATATATTGCAAAGGAGAGCAAAATATGACAGGAAAATGATAAAACGCCGCCATGAGATATCTTTTAATTATTAAAAATTTCTATGCTGAAATCTTTCATACCTTTCATTGCTATCTTTTCCATGTCGTTCAGCATTATGTAGCGTATTTTTTGCCTTTAGAGCGAGCATAATTTATGGTGTTCCAAATTTCGCCGCGCATTTCCCCGTTCCATATCACCAAAACAAGGTCGGATTTATCTACCATGTATTCGTTACGCTTTTGCATACAGCCGTTATAATAATGAGATGAAACTACGGTCTCTTTATCGCACGATAGCAATAAGAGAGCTCGTCTGATAGAATGTTCCGTTATTCTTTTCAGGGAAGGTATCGGGCAAGGCAGAGCCGCTTCAAGCGATATATTCTCCTCGTTTGCGAAACTTCAATACGATATCGGCAAAATCTATATACGCGCCCTCTGCCATACCCGTTATAAAATCTTCATATCCCTCGCGAATAAGCTGTTTTATTTCGTCGGAAAGATAATATAAATAGCTCAGAAAAAGAAAACCTTTCGGACAATGCCCTGTTACACAACATACCATAAAAGCCGCCTCGTATTTCTTTTAAAACTCTATTACATACAATTATATATCTTTGCTTTCGATATATCAATATTTATATATCTTTTAATTCCATGCAAATCAGTATTGATGGAGTTATAATATATACAGAAACATATGTGGAGGAAATCATGGATTATATTGAATGGTTCTATAAGAGATTGACGCAACTCCGTTTGCAAAAAGGCGTATCTGCAAGAGATATGAGCTTATCTTTGGGGCAAAGCGACAGTTACAAAATGGAAAATAAGCACTCGCTTCCGTCTTTTCAAGGATTTGTGTATATATGCGATTACTTTGGCATTTCACCGAAAGAATTTTTTGACGATAATTCTGCCTCGCCCCAAAAAAACTAGAGAACTTTTAAGCGAATTTGAAAAATTATCTCCCGAATGTGCAGACCACATTCTCCAAATAGTAAAAGATTTGAATAATAAATAATTTAGTTTGAGCTTATATGGAACGAAAACTTCGCAGAGATAGATCTATGGGGGAACTCTTACCAAATTCAATATATTTCAAAAATGGAAAATATAATTCACAAAATAAAAGGTGTTTTATAGAAACACCTTCGTAATTTCAATATTTTTTGACGTAAAAAGACGCCCGCAGCAGGCGTCTTTTTGTTTAACTTAGTCAACAATGTAGTTTTTGAGTTCTTCGAGAATGTCGTCGCAATCGTCGTTATGAACCGTAAGTGTGATGGGGTTCATAAGGTCAAGGCTGAAGATACCCATGATAGATTTTGCATCTACAACGTATCTGCCGCTGGAAAGGTCGATTTCAGAATCATATTTGCGAACGGCTTCAACGAAATCACGAACAGCTTCGATAGAAGAAAGACGTACTTTTACAGTTTTCATTTTGGTTGTACCTCCATATTTTAAACTTAGTTTACCATATGCTCCCATAATATCATAAAAGTTTAATACTTGTCAAGCATTTTTGCAAAACTTTAATTGATAATAAATAAAGTGAGGCTGTAACATACCATATATAGTGCAAAAATCGCGAATATAAGCACAAGCCACGCCGCAACACGGTTTATGCGGAAGAAAAATTTAAATATGACGGAACTGAACAATATCACCAAAAGATAAACTATCGCGGCGATGAGAAAGCTCGTCGCCGTATACACCAACGGCACCCATGTAAAGCACAAAAACAGGGTGCAAACGGAAAGCACAAGAGAGATGAATTTTATGTGGTTTTTGCGGTAATATGGCGTAGAAAGCACGATGCCCGCCGCCGCGCCCAAGACCGCGTAAAAAATGAGGTTAAAAAACACCATAAAAAACGGCGGCAGGTAAAACTTCAGCTGAACTATCTCCTCGTATACGTCCCAATCTATTCCACCGAGCGCGAAAAGCAAACCGAGCGCCGCGCAAACTGCGGCGCACACCGCAACAAGCGCCGTGTTCACGCACACCGCCTCGCGCGAAACGCTTCTTTTCATTTTATTGATAATACCTTTCATAAAAACCTCCGAAAAGAGTTTTTTATGAAATAATATGAAACGGTTTCGAAAAATATGCGATGGATTAAGAAGAAAAAACGCTTGCAAAGCGTTTTTAGAGGAACAAGAGCGCAAGCGGCTTTATCTTGGCTAGGCGGTGTGCCTAAAATTGTTGTTCCATATGAGATGGTAACCGAGATATCGGCGCACCGCGGTGCGCCGCGCGTCCTTGTGCGCTCACATATCTCAGCCCATACGGGTAATATATTGGTTGAAATAAGCCGCTACAGCGTTCGCACCGTGAGCGAACGCCGATAAAGCAAAGGGCTTTTTTCTCTTTTTGCAACTTTTTCTCGAAAGCGAGAAAAAGTTGAATATAAGTTGAATATAATTAGTTTAAGAACGCCGCGGCGTTCTTTTCCTCATAAAATAATCTATAAATAAAAACGCCCTTGCGGGCGTTTTCTTTGCTCTTATTTACTCTCTGTCCTCTGCGCCGACTTCTTCGCGGGAGCGAAAAAGGAGCGAGATGCACCAGACACCGGCAAGAGCGATCACAGTATAAATTATTCTCGCGGCAAGAGCGCCTGTACCGCCGAATATCCACGCTACGATATCGAAGCCGAAAAGTCCGATAGCGCCCCAGTTGAGAGAACCGATTATAACAAGCACGAGTGCAATTCTATCAAGCATAATATTTTACCTCTTTAAAAATATTGTTAACCTTTAAACTCATATTTACGGTCTGACATTATTCTTGCCCCACAAAATTTTTTTATACATGACGACGGAAAATAACATTCATCTTGCAAAAAGCGCGCATATGTGATAAAATATATTGAAATAATTTTTTAAAGGAATTTTTTAATATGCGTGTCAGAAAAAAGAAAAACGGCGATGCAAGATTTGAAGCTTGCAAAGACCTTTACATAGAATTCGATAAGACCAACCCTCAAAAGCTCGCTCTTTCGGAGCTTTTCCCCGGATATACGCATTTTCGTGCGGAGATAGGCTGCGGCAAAGGCACTTTCATCACGGAAATGGCTAAACGCAACCCCGACGTTGCTTTTC
>JBGVFW010000021.1:0-1619 GCA_045121315.1 Eubacteriales bacterium | reverse complement strand
TAAAGACCTGCCTGTGAAGCCCAACAAACGTGAAGAGTGCTGGTAACGTGAGTTTTGCTCCACTCCATTATCTCGCAAAGTTCAGGCCAGTATTCAACATCTTCAAACGGTATATGCTCCACGGGAGCTCCCGTGATGACCATGCCATCGTAGTTATTGTCCTTCACCTCATTAAAAGTTTTGTAAAACGCAATGAGATGGCTTTCGGGGGTGTTTTTAGAAACATGATTTTTCATTTTCAAAAGTTCAAGTTCAACCTGTATCGCAGAGTTGCTCAAAAGACGCGCAAACTGCGTTTCCGTCTGTATTTTCGTGGGCATAAGATTGAGAAGAAGAATACGAAGCGGGCGAATATCCTGCATATCTGCACGGATATTATTGATAGTAAATATGTTTTCTTCTTCCAAAGTTTTTTCCGCAGGCAACCCGCTGGGAATCTTAATAGGCATAAAAAAGCACCTCTTTCTAAATAGAAGCAAAAGAAGCCGCATCCGTTGCGGCTTTGAAAAGTTTTTTTCATTTGTTTTGGGGATGTGTTTTACACAGCAAAACAGATGATTTGGACTTTTCGCACCGCATCACCTTGCACATGCACATATGATCATTGTAAGCAAAAAAATTCATATTCCACATACCCTCTCGAATAAATTATATTCATATATTAACACAGGTTTAAAGTTGTGTCAATATAATTTTATTTTTTACTTGAAAACCTACTAAAAACATGGTATTATAATATATATTGAAGAAAAAAGTCGTATTATAGTTTATTTTAAGGAGATGTGAAATTTTATGAAAATTTCCACCAAAGGACGTTATGCTCTACGAATGCTTCTTGACCTAGCTCAAAATGGAGGGACTGGATATATCGCGCTTAAAGATATAGCTGAAAGGCAGCATATCTCAAAAAAATACTTAGAACAAATAATTCCCGTTTTCAACAAATCCAATATTTTGCTCACCAATAGAGGTTATCAAGGCGGCTATAAGCTCGCGCGAACACCGGATAAATATACAGTTGGTGAGATATTGCGCCTTACGGAAGGAAATCTCGCTCCCGTCGCTTGCCTTGAATGTGAAAATAATCAATGCGAACGTGCTGCGGAATGTATCACTCTCCCTGTTTGGAAGGGTTTGCAAAAAGTTATAAATGAATACTTGGACAGTGTTACGCTCCAAGACATTCTGGATAACAAAAAGATGGATTTGGATAATTATATAATATAAAATAACAAAAATATAAAATAACAAATAGTCCAACACCGGTTAATCATTTGTTCAAATTCGGCATCCATACAAATTATATTATACAATAAAATTTAAAGAAAAATCAGAAATTATCAAAAAACGGAGGAGTAAAACTGTGGCTGTGAATAATTATTCTCTCGGAATAGACATCGGCTCAACGACCGCGAAGCTCGTTCTGATGGACAGAGAAAATATTATATATCAAAAATATCAGCGCCACCGTTCCAAGGTGCGTGCAACAACGATTGAAATGCTTCAAGAAATGAGAAAGGAGCATGACATTGAGTCTTTGAAAGTGACGGTTTCGGGTTCTGCCGGCATGGGTATGGCAGAACAGGCGGGACTTGAATTTATACAGGAGGTTTATGCCA
>JBGVFW010000020.1:0-3215 GCA_045121315.1 Eubacteriales bacterium | reverse complement strand
CAATGGCTTCCGCTCCTTACGAAGTAACACTCGTTCTTGAATAAGACTTAAAAGTGCAGGAAAATTATTTTCCTGCACTTTTGTGCTGTGCTAAATGTGCCCAAAGCGTTGACAAAACGAAGTTTTTTAGATATAATACATAAAGTTAGTTAAGGCTAACTTCAAAACGTCGGAGATATTTTGAAAGAGTAACTTTGACTTTTTCGGAGGTTTTAAATGATAGATAAACAACTGCTTTGCCTTGTCGGCGGAAACAAAAAATATATTTTTTATACAGTTGCGCTAATGGTTTTGGGGCTTCTTTCGAGTGTTGCCATTACGGCAAGTATCTGCTACGCGATATATTTGCTTGCATATTCAGAATCGACGCTTTCCGCGACAGATTTTGCCGTTCCCACAATATGTGCGCTTGTTGGTATTATAGTTCGCTATACGGCGTCACGATTGACGGGTGATTTGCGCGACTTGTTGGGCAGAAAGGTAAAAAAAGACTTGCGCGAACGCACATACAATAAAATCGTTAATCTTGGCGTGAGAAGCACGGACGGTATGAGCATGGCGGGACTTACACAGGTCGCTATGGAGGGCGTTGAACAGCTCGACCTTTATTATTCCTCTTATATCCCGCAGTTTTTCTTCTCTATGCTCGCACCCATAATTCTTTTTTGCATTTGCGTGGGTATAGATTGGGCAGTTGCGCTGGTTTTGCTTGCCTGTGTGCCGCTTATACCCGTTTCTATTGTGGCGGTATCTAAATATGCAAAGAAGATATTTGCAAAATATTGGGGCAAATACACGTCCATGGGCGATAAATTCCTTGACAGCGTTCAAGGTTTGCGCGAACTTAAAATTTTCAGAGCTGACACTGATCAGCACGAAAAAATGAACGAAAGCGCGGAGGATTTCCGCAAAATAACGATGAAAGTCCTTGTTATGCAGCTTGCCAGCACAACTATCATGGACCTTGTTGCGTACGGCGGCGCGGGCATAGGCATCGCCGTTGCAGTGACGGGTGTCGTTTATCGCGGACTTAACCCTATCGCGGCGCTTTTCCTCGTTCTCGTTGCGGCGGATTTCTTCCTTCCTCTTCGCGCGTTCGGAAGTGCGTTCCACGTTGCCATGAACGGTGCAAGCGCGGGCAAGAAGATAATCTCTCTTCTTGAAACTCCCAACCCTGTATGGGGCGACGAAACCGTGGAAAGCACAAATATTGAGCTTAAAAATATCACTTTTTCTTACGACGGCAAGCGCGACGTTCTCAAAAACGTAAACATGAGCTTTGAAAAACGCGGAATGACGGCTATCGTTGGCGAGAGCGGTTGCGGTAAATCCACAGTCGTAAACATGATATTTGGCGCATATCGTCCGAAATCGGGTGTTATAACGATCGGCGGAAAAGAAATAGAAAGGCTTTCACGCGAAGAGTATTATTCGAAGCTCGCCGTGGTAAGCTACAACACTTATATTTTCAATCAGACCGTGCGCGAAAACTTCTATCTTGCAAATAAATCCGTTACGGATGAAGAGATATTCGCTGCTCTTCGCAAGGTGAACCTTGAAAAATTTATAAGTGAAAACGGTGGACTCGACAAAGTTATTGCAGAGGACGCAAGCAATATTTCGGGCGGTCAGAAACAGCGCCTTGCGCTTGCGGTGAGCCTTGTTGCGAACAAAGATGTTTACGTTTTCGACGAAGCGACGAGCAATATCGACATCGAAAGCGAAGCAATAATTATGAAAAACGTGAAGGAACTTTCTTTGCAAAAAAGCGTAATCGTTATTTCACACCGCCTTGCAAACGTAGTTGCGGCGGACAAGATTTATTACATGGAAAGCGGCGAACTCAAGGAAAGCGGAGATCACAAAGAGCTTATGGCGCGCGGCGCTGGATATGCAAAACTCTATTCTGCGCAGAAAGAGCTTGAAGAAGGCTATGCGGAGGTAAGAATATGAAAAAGAACAAAACAAAACTCCGCAGAAGCGGTATAAAAATTATGGCAAACCTCATTATGCTTTTGGGCAGTCTTGCTTACATAATGATACTTGCGGTCATAAATGGAAGCCTCGGTTTTATCTGCGCTATGGGTGTAACTCTTTTCGGTGCGATAGGTATAGCTAAGTTTTTGGGTGAAAGTATTGCGCTCTCATACGGAGTGATAGTGGCGCTTGCAATCGGCTGCGGCGTGCTTCGCGGTGCTTTGCGCTATTTTGAACAGTACAGCAACCATTACATCGCGTTCAGACTTCTTGCAACTCTGCGAGATAAGATATTCGGTGCACTCCGTGTGCTTTGCCCGGCAAAGCTTGAGAGCAAGCAGAAGGGCAACATCATAGCTATGATAACTTCCGATATAGAAACGCTTGAAGTTTTCTATGCTCACACAATTTCTCCTATTTGTATTGCGGTCATAGTTTCGCTTGCAGTGTTCATCTTTGTCGGCGCGGTTTCAAGCTGGTATCTTGCGATTATGGCGCTTATCGGGTATATCTCCATTGCAATAGTCGTGCCTATGATATCTTCCTCAAAACTTAAAGCGTCAGGCGTTAAATACCGCGCGGAGTTCGCTTCTTTCAATGCGTACTTCCTTGACAGCATCAAAGGTATCAAGGATATTGTTCTCAATAACGCGGGCAAGGAAAGAGAAGATGAAGTCAACAAACGCTCCGAGGTATTGCTTGGCGAAACAAAGAAAATGAAGCACGATATAACGTGTGCTTCTGCTGCAACAGAGCTTTGCGTTTCCGTTATAATCATACTTACTCTCGCAGTGGGCATCGTGCTTGTGACAAATGAAATGCTATCGCTTGGCAGAATGATTATCGGTGTTGTCGCTGTATTCGGCAGTTTTGGACCCGTTATTGCGATATCTGCGCTTCCTGGAAACCTTACGCAGACATTTGCCAGCGGTGACAGAGTGCTCAACCTGCTTTCCGAAAAGCCTGTGGTTGAACCCGTGGTAAACGGAAAGAAGATAAAATACGAAAACCTGGACGTCAAGAGCCTCACATTTTCCTACGACGGCGAGAAAAATGTGCTTGAAGATGTATTTATGAATGCCAAAAAGGGAGAAATTGTCGGTATCGTTGGCGACAGCGGATGCGGCAAATCCACGCTTTTGAAGCTCCTCTTGCGTTTTTGGCAGAAGAACGGCGGTAATATAAATTACAATGGAACAGATATTGATGAAGTAGATTCAGTCAACTTGCTCGACAAC
>JBGVFW010000019.1:0-3183 GCA_045121315.1 Eubacteriales bacterium | reverse complement strand
AATTTGTTGGATATGATTCTAATGGTGTAGAGTTTAGAATTTATGCCAAACCCAACGATTTATATACATCTATTAGAATATTTGGTGTTTCGGGATTAAAAGGTATAAAATTTTTATGGCCTTAAATGATTAATTAGGTGGCAAATGATAACGAAAAATTTTATCTTTCAAATCAATAATTTATTAAAAAACTATAAAATTGAAAATATAGATGATGTTCTGTTTGTGGATAATTTGTATAAAATACTAATTTATCCCACAGATGACTTTTATTTACACAGAGAACAATTTGATGCCATAATAAATATTATAGATAACCAAGACATTTTATTTGTGACTCAGCTTGGATATGATGGCGAATTAGCGGATTCAAAAAACAGCATACATCAAATAAAATTTCCGTTTGATTATAATCAATATAGATCCATTCAATTGGAAACAATATCAATATTGTGTTCAAGTAAATTTAATTGGATATTGGTCATTGACGAATCTATTGAAGGTGGCGAGGGTGTATTTGCTGGAACAAAAGATATTGTTGATAAGTTAAAAATATCTTATGATAGGTGTTTAATCGATTTAATAAATTTTGTTGAATTTTCTATCTATGATTCACAAAAAAGAAATGTTGGTTATAAACATATGCTGAATTTATTAAATTTATTAAAACAATAAATCATTATATTTATACTAGCTAACATTCAAACATATTCATTTGAATACGATCTTTTTGGCAACACAACCAAAATATCCGTAGGCGATTACACGCTTGTAACGTATGAGTATGAAGAAGGCAACGGAAACCTTCTTAAAACCACATACGGAAACAGCTGTTACGTTGAAAACGTTTACGATGAATTTGACCGAATAACTCAAATCAAAGTGAATGGTGAGGAGAAATATAATTACGTTTACGGTGGTAACGGAGATATTTATTCTGTTGAAGATGTTGACAATGGGTATAAAACTTACTATAATTATGATATCCTTGATAGGCTAATATCAAGCTATCAGATTATAAATGAAAATGTAAGCGCTTACACGTATTACACATACGATACGGAAGGCAGAGCGACTAGGTATGACTATTCTATCGCGGGCGCAACGGGCGGTATGCTCTCGCAGACGTATAGCTACGTTTACAACAAAGAAGACGATACGCTTAGCCAGCTTCACGTTGAGAGCGAAAGCACGGACGATACCATAACTTACAGTTATGACTATTTCAAACGCCTTTCCTCGAAGAGTTACGGAGCGTTTACGCAAAGTTACGCTTACAAAATGCTCTCGGACACGAGAACTTCCACTCTTATAGACGAGTTCAAGTGGAATTTCTCAAACGGAAACGAGCTTAAATACAGCTATACGTATGATGAGCTTGGAAATATTAAAGAGATTTATAAGAATGGCGTCTGCGAAGTCGTGTATGAATATGATGAGCAGGGGCAGTTGTTGCTGGAATTTAATAACGCCACTCAAATGTTCTATATGTACAATTACGATACATATGGAAATCTTCGTTATGTAGAGATCGATGACTTTTCTGATGGAAGTATAGATATTGGAAGCGGCGACAACTATTCTTACACCGACCCGACATGGCTTGACAGGCTCACGGCATTCAACGGCGTTGAGATAACGTATGACGCTATCGGAAATCCTCTTTCGTATTACAACGGAAGTGCTTACACGTTTACATGGCAGAATGGACGCGAGCTTGCAACAGCTACCAAGAATGGTGTGACATCAAGCTATAAATACAACGTTGACGGAAAGCGCATACAAAAAACTGTCGGTGATGTTGTATATGATTACTACTATCTCGATGGTTTGCTCGTTCGCCAAACTTGGGATAATAACTACATCGACTTCTTGTATGACGAAAGTGGTGCTTTCTCATTTGTTTACAATGGCACGCAGTATTACTACATCAAGAACTTGCAAGGCGACGTTGTTGCGATTGCCAATGCGGAAGGCACTATCATAGTTGAATATGCTTACGATGCATGGGGCGCTGTAATAAGCGTAACAGGTACAGAAGCGGCGACGCTTGGTGCGGTTAATCCGATAAGATACCGTGGATATTACTATGACATTGATACGGACTTCTACTATTTGCAGAGCAGATATTATGACCCCGCGATAAGAAGATTTATCAATGCGGATACTTTTATCAATTCCAAAGGTGATTTTCTCGGTTACAATATGTACGCTTATTGTGTTAATAACCCTGTAAATCATATTGATAGTGATGGTGAAATGCCTAAGTGGTTGGCGGCAACATTGGCGGTAGCCGCGGGAGCATTGGTTGCAGCAGCAGTAGTTGCTGCTTTGCCTGCCGCAGCGTGCGCGATAGGTATTTCTGCCAGTGTTGCATTAGGAACTACATCAGTTATTGGAGGAGCGACTACTCTTGCATATGTTGGCGGAGCTGTTGTTGCAGCATCAGCAGCTGCTTTTACCGCGGACAGCGTGTATAATGCAACTACAGGTGAAACGGTATTATTGGATACAGTATTTCAAGGAAATGAAACCGCTTATCAGTGTACAGCCACGTTAACTTATATGGGTGTTACAGGATATTCGTATGCAGCATCTGTCGGTTCACAAATAGGAGCTTGTTTTGTTGCCGGCACGATAATCGCAACCGAAAATGGCGATATACCTATCGAAGAGATATCAATCGGTACACTCGTTTATGCATACAATCCCGAAACAAATGAAACGGCGTTAAAGCGAGTAGTTAATACATTTGTTAGAGAAACAGATGAATTAGTATCCATTGAAATTCATGGTGAAAAAATTATTACTACTCCCAATCATCCGTTCTACGTGCCACAAAAGGGTTGGACGGAAGCTATTCAACTTCGCGCAGGTGACAGATTACAGCTTCTTAATGGAGAATATGTAATTGTTGAACAAGTTCAGCACGAAATACTTGAATCGCCTATTACTGTATATAACTTTGAGGTTGAAGATTTCCACACATATTATGTTGGAAATGTAAATATTCTCGTTCACAATCAATGTGCATTTAACTCAGAATTATCAAAGGAAGAATTACGTACGTTTGGAGAGCCAGGTAAAAATTCTGGTTTTAGAGTAACTTCTGGAACACATGATGAAGCAATGAGTTTTGTTCGTTCGCAAACATCTGTATTGAGCGAGTATGCGCCCGGCAAA
>JBGVFW010000018.1:0-14301 GCA_045121315.1 Eubacteriales bacterium | reverse complement strand
CTGAAAACGAGAGATGACTTATATTAAAATTTTTGCTTTTTTCATCACGTGCTCGATTAAAATTAGCAGAGCAAATGACCTCTTTACTTTATCTTCGCTATACTGTCGCGCAGGAACGCCGATCGCTCGAAATCGAGCCTTGACGCCGCTTCGCGCATTTCTTTTGTAAGTCGCTCTTTGAGCGCTTCTTTCTGCTTTGGAGAGAGCTTTTTCTCTTTTGCCTTGTTGATATCGTCCTTAGAGGACATATCTATAACGTCGCGCACTTCTTTCATGATGGTTTTTGGCGTGATACCGTGCTCTTTGTTGTATTTATCCTGTATTTCACGTCTGCGGTTTGTTTCGTCTATGGCACGACGCATGGAGTCGGTTACCTTGTCCGCATACATGATGACGGTGCCGTTTTCGTTTCGAGCCGCCCTGCCTATTGTCTGTACGAGCGACATTTCGGAACGGAGAAAACCCTCTTTGTCTGCATCGAGTATGGCGACGAGCGAAACTTCGGGGATATCCAATCCCTCGCGCAAAAGGTTGATGCCCACAAGAACGTCGAAAACGCCCAAACGCAGATCGCGGATAAGCTCCTGACGTTCTATTGTATCGATGTTATAGTGTATATATCTTATTTTGATAAGATTCATTTCGAGATATTCCGAAAGATCCTCTGCCATGTTGCGCGTAAGCGTGGTTATGAGCACGCGCTCGTTTTTTGCGGTGCGCTTCTTTATTTCGCCTATAAGGTCGTCTATCTGACCTTTTACGGGCCGAATTTCAACTATGGGGTCGAGAAGTCCCGTGGGGCGAATGACCTGCTCCACAAGCTGTGTGGAATTTTTCTTTTCGTATTCGCCGGGCGTGGCGGAAACGAAGATAGCTTGTTTTATCTTGCTTTCAAATTCGTTAAAGAAAAGCGGGCGGTTGTCATATGCCGAGGGCAGGCGGAAGCCGTATTCCACAAGGTTTTGCTTCCTTGCCCTGTCGCCGCCGCTCATGCCTCTTACCTGCGGAAGAGTTACGTGAGATTCGTCCACGAACAGCAGAAAATCTTCGGGAAAATAATCGAGCAGCGTGTACGGTGTGGAACCGGGTTCTCGCCCCGAAAGCACGCGGGAATAGTTTTCAACGCCCGAACAAAATCCGACTTCGCGTAGCATTTCAAGGTCGTATCGTGTGCGCTCCGATATACGCTGTGCTTCGATGAGCTTGCCCTCGTTTTCGAAAAATTTGACGCGCTCTTCCATTTCTTCTTCTATCTCTTTCAGAGCCGCTTCGCGCCGCTCGTCGCTCGTGGCGTAATGGGAAGCGGGGTATATGGCAACGTAGGAAAGTGCACGCAATACCTCGCCCGTCACGGTGTCGATCTCTGTGATGCGGTCTATCTCGTCGTCGAAAAATTCGATCCTTATAGCGTTTGTGGAGGAAGCGGGCATTATCTCTACCGTGTCGCCGCGCACGCGGAAATGATCGCGAGAAAGCTCCATATCGTTGCGCTCATAGTTGATAGAGATGAATTTACGCAAAAGCTCGTTGCGCGGGCAGTACATACCCGGACGAAGCGATGTTACAAGGCTCTGATATTCCACGGGGTCGCCAAGCGTGTATATGCATGAAACGCTGGCGACGATTATAACATCGCGCCGCTCGAAAAGCGCGCTCGTTGCGCTGTGGCGCAGGCGGTCTATTTCGTCATTAACGGCGGAGTCTTTTTCAATATATTGATCCTTGCCGGGAATGTACGCTTCGGGTTGATAATAGTCGTAGTAGGATACGAAATATTCAACGGCGTTTTCGGGGAAAAACTCACGGAACTCGGAGCAAAGCTGTGCGGCAAGCGTTTTGTTGTGCGAAAGCACGAGCGTTGGTCTGCCGCAGTTGGCGATGATGTTCGCCATAGTGAACGTTTTGCCGGAGCCCGTAACGCCGACAAGGCTCTGCTTTTTGTCCCCGCGCAGAACGCCCTCTGTGAGTGCTTCTATCGCTTCGGGCTGGTCGCCCATAGGGGAAAATGAACTGACAAGTTTGAATTTTGCTTTTTCCATAACGTACACCTTGAAAACAAAATAAATAAAAAATTACGGTATAGTTGTATTATATCATAAACCGTTCGTTTGTCAATTATTTAGCGAATATTTGTTCGATATTTGGCGGGACATGGACAAAAAATTGTGAAAGTGTTTCTTGATAATTTTTTCTTTATTGCTGAAATTGCGCATTATCCGGCTCTCTGCGCAAGAGAGCATTTTATTGCAAATATTCGCGTGCGGCCGCCGGCGTTAATCTTTCAACAGGTTGATATACCTATCTCCAACGACAAGGATATGACCCAAAAATTCTATTCCCATGAGAGAAAATGCGCGCTTGGCTTCGTTTGTTGTGTACATATCGTCTGGTGAGGGAACGAGAAGCCCCTGCGGGTGATTGTGCGCCAGAACAGCCATGGAAGCTCTGCGTTCAAGCGCGACTTCGATAAGTCGGCGCATAGTTATAGCAGAGGAGTTTACCGAGCCTTCGTGAATTTTAACACATTCTATCTTTTTAAATTTATTGTCAAGCAGGAGCAAATACACGGTTTCTTTTGTTGCACCGATAAATTTCGAAACGAAAAATTCCCCTATCTGCGGCAGTGTGGCGAGAAAATCGCCTTCCGTTTTGTTGGATTCCTCCATATATCTTTGCGCGAGTGCGGGAATGAGCTTTATGAGCGTGGCGGAATGCTCTTTTATTCCGTTTATCTCTAAAAGCTCCTCAAACGGCGCATCGAAGACCGAGGAAAGAGAGCCGAAACGATTTATCAGCGCGTGCGCTATTTCGTTCGTGTCTTTTTGCGGAATGGAATAAAAAAGCAGAAGCTCCAAAACGTTGTGAGGCTCAAAATTTTCTATACCTTCCGCCAAAAAGCGTTTTTTCGTGCGTTGTCTGTGTTGTTCGTGCATAATTTGCTCCGTGAATTTCGATTGATTTTTGTGTTTAAAGATATACTATACAGTATATCATATTTTGAACGCAAAAGCAACGGAATACGCGCGCAAAACAATGGCGGCGGCATTTACTTTTTTTGGATCACCATTGTGGATATCCATTTCGATATTTGGTGAAAAAAGACGAAAATGCCACCTTTTCTTTTGGCTTAAAAATGGCAAAATGTCTTGAAAAAAAACGCGTATTATGGTATTATTAAAATGTATATTTGTGTTTACTGGGAGTGCGAAAAATGGGAAAATCTAAAAATAAGAAAAAAGGTATATTTGCATATATTCCGCTTTGGGCGATGATACTTTTCGGCGTGGGCGCGCTTGCGCTTATTGTCGAAACTGCGTCCAGACACAGCGTATGGCTTGCGAATCTTGTAACAAACACGACGGGCAAATTTTTCCGCGCTTTTCTCTCCTATCTGACGTATCTTTTCCCGTTTTCCGTGGCGGAAATGCTCCTTTGGTTCTCTCCCGTACTTCTTGGAATTATAATCGCTTTAGCTATAAAAGCCGCGGGCATTTCGTGGAAGGCTCTTTCGCGCTTTACAGCGGGATTTTTGGCGGTTGCCGTTTCTATTTACAGCCTTTTCGTGTTTGCGATGGGAACGGCGTATTACGGCACGGGTTTTGCCGAAAAAAGCGGGATTGAACGACGCGACGTTTCCGCGGAGGAACTTTACGAAACTGCAAAACTGCTCTTGGACGGCGCCGCTCGGTTTACGGACCAGGTAATGTACCCTGAAGGTACTTATTCCTCTATGCCGTACACTTTCGAAGAAATGAACGAAAAACTTAATGAAGCTTACAAAAACCTTTGCGAAAAATATGACGGCGTGGACAATATAACCACGCGTTCAAAACCCGTTATACTCAGCCCGCTTTGGACTTATACGCACATTTCGGGAGTATATTCCTTTTTCACGGGCGAGGCGAACGTCAACACCAACTACCCCGATTTCGTTATAGCAAGCTCCGCAGCACACGAAATGGCGCATCAGCGCGGCATAGTTACAGAGGACGAAGCGAACTTTGTTGCGTTTCTCGTCTGCGCGGAAAGCGACGACTCTTTCCTGCAATATGCGGCATACATGGATATGCTGAACACGTTTCTTTCAAGTCTTGCTTCTGTGTCAAGCGAGCTTTACGTTAAGATCTGGGGCGAGATGCCTGCTGAAATACGCGGAGATTTCGCCGCGTACAGCGCGTTTTTCGATAAATACCGCGAAAACGTCGCCGCAGATGTTTCCGATGCGGTGAACAACACCTATATTGAAAATCACAACCAGCCTGCGGGCGTGAAAAGCTATGGTCTTGTAGTTGACATGGTGGTTTCATATATGCTAGGCGGCGAATGAGGAACGAAAAAATGAAAAAGAAATTTATCTGCACGGCGCTCTTTGTCTGCATATTGCTCAGCCTTTGCGTTTTGCCGTCTTCGGCAAACGGAGAGGGCGCGTTTCGCACCGCCGTGATAATAGATTCGGCGGATATTGCGGGTTTTTCGGAAAATACAGGCGTTTTGCACGCACTTATTGACGTGCTTGAAGAAAACGAGGGCGTGGGAGTTACGTTTTATATCGACATTGAGAACACGCAGACAAGCACAGACCTTACCGCCGCGCTCATGTATTTTAAAGTGAACGGCTTTCGCGTTGGACTTTACGGGAACGACGAAGAAGCAGCCGTATATTTCAACAACGTAATAAAATATGTTATAAAGGGCGCGACGCGCCTCCTTATCTGTGAGGAGCAGAGCGCGGACGCGTTTAAAGAAAAAGGTTATTCGGTTATAACGAAGTTTGATATATCCTTTACTGAAAGCTCACACGACGTTATAAACATGAACGCGCAGGGCGACACTTTTGTGAAGACCGTTCTCGACCAAAGCACGGTCACAGATATCGAAAGACTTATCGGCTATGCGCTTCCAAACGGAATATCGATACTCGGCGCAAACGAAAAAAAGAATTGAAACACAGCATTTTCACAAAAAATCATTGAAAAGGAATGAAACTGTATGGGAAATGAAAGCGGTACGAAAAAAATTCTCGTCGTAGAGGACGAAAGAAGCATTGCACAGGTCTTGACGATAAACTTAAAAATGGCGGGTTATTCCTGCGACGTTGCGAGCGACGGTGAAGAGGGGTTGCGCTTGGCTCTTACTGGAGATTATGACCTCATTTTGCTCGATATAATGCTGCCCAAGCGCGACGGTTTTTCCGTCTGCCGTGAGGTTCGAAAAAAACTTGCCACTCCCATCATAATGGTAACGGCGAAGGAAGAGGACCTGGATAAAATAATGGGTCTTGAATTGGGAGCTGACGATTACGTGACAAAGCCTTTTTCCATAAAGGTCTTGCTGGCACGTATAAAGGCGAATATCCGCCGCTCCGCAGGGGAGATGACAGAAGCTAAAATACCGGAGGAAAGCGCGGATATCATTCGCATACGCGAGCTGAAAATAGATACGAAAAATTTCATCGTAACAAAAAAGGACAAAGAAATAGAGCTTTCCAAAAAGGAATACGAGGTGCTCGTTTATCTTGCTACGCACGTTGGCGAGATGATGTCGCGAGAGGACTTGCTCACAAAGGTTTGGGGGTACGATGGCTTCCTTGGCGATGTGCGCACGGTTGACGTGACGATGTCCCGCCTGCGTTCCAAGGTGGAGGATAACCCCGGCGAGCCGGAATACATATTCACAAAGCGCACCAAGGGTTATTATATACCCGCGTAAAAAAGAGGGTGCAAGATGTATAAAAATCTACATTTTAAAATCGTTGTCATTTTCGTCGTATTCACGATAGCGATAATGGCGGCAGTCGGTGCGATGATGCTGCAGAGCACGGTCAGCTTCTATTCGGAGGAGTTCACAACTCAAATGGAAAGCGCTTTCGGGGAGGAAAGCGACCTTTTTCTTGAACTTACATACGCTTTTGCCAGTGAGGATCATTACGAAAAACAGAATGAAATACTAAAAGCCTATTCCAGCACGCTCGGTATAGACAGCCACAGAGATTATTATGTGCTTGACGTGAACGGAGATTTTGTCGCCGGCTCCAACGCACATCTTGGAGAAATGCTTGAAATAACGCCGAATATAATTTCCGCAATGAACGGCGATGTCGGAAGCGAAAGTCGCTTTTGGGAGGAATATATCGATTATGCTGTAAACATTTCCGCGGGAGGAAAAACAAGTATCATCTATGTAAAGGACACGCAAGAAGAAGTGCGCTCCTTTACGATGATGATATTCCGGATGACGGTGCAGAGTATGCTTTTGGGACTTCTCGTTGCCGTCGTGCTTTCGTTCTTCCTTGCTCGCGCAATAACGGAGCCTATACGAAAGCTCACCATCGGCGCGCAGAGAATTGCGGACGGCGAATTTGAACAGAGCATAGACGTAACCGGAAACGACGAAATAGGCGCGCTTTCCGAAACGTTTTCCAATATGAAAGACGTTCTTAAAAACACGCTCAGCGAAATAAGCGGTGAGCGGCAGAAGTTCGAAACGCTCTTTCTATATCTTAAGGACTCTGTAATTGTTTTCAACAGAGCGGGCAAACTTATGCACATAAACAAAATGGCGAAAACGCTTTTTGGCTTTAACGCTCCCGAGGCGGAGGGGATTATGAAAGGCTTTACGTTTTCAGCTATGATAAATCTTTTGCAGATAAATTACCGAGAGGTTTCCGTTAAGTATAAAGAAAACAAAAACTACGTCGTATATGACGTTTTCTACGGCGAAAAAGCGCTTGACGTAACGTTTGCTTATTTCAAATATTCCGAAAACGGCGAGACTCTGCGCGGCATCATGTGCCTTTTGCACGACGTTACGGGCAGATATGAGCTTGATAAATCCCGCAGAGAGTTCGTTGCGGATGTTTCACACGAGCTTCGCACACCGTTGACGGGTATCAAGGGTGCGGTTGAGACCGTGCTTGAAAATCCCACGCTTGACGATGAGATAAAGAACAATTTCCTCGAAATGGCTATCGAAGAATGTGATCGCATGACTCGCATTGTGGGCGATCTTCTTGTGCTTTCGCGTCTTGACAACAAGCGCACTTCTTGGAAAGTGGAAACCTTTGAGCTTGCGCGCTTTGTAGAACACATCTACGACGTTATGAGCGCGGACGCGAGGGCGAGAAACCATACGCTCACGCGAAGCTGCGATCCCGATATTCCGGTTATCACGGCAGACAGGGAAAAGCTCCAGCAGGTCATCATCAACATCGTTTCAAACGCGGTAAAATATACGCCTGAGGGCGGCAAGATAGATATAAGCGCGAAGGCGGAGAAAAACTTCGCAGTTATCACCGTTACGGATAACGGCGTGGGAATTCCCGAGGAGGACTTGCCGCGTATATTTGAACGATTCTACCGCGTGGAAAAATCGCGCGCGTCGGACGCGGGCGGCACGGGTCTTGGACTTGCTATTGCCAAAGAGATATTGGACGCGCACGGCGGCGATATCACGATAGAGAGCGCCGTCGGCAAGGGCTCCAAGGTAACGGTAATGATACCGTACAAATGCAAACTTGAAATGCCGAAAAATTAAATCGACGAGCCGAATTTTACAGAAAGGAAGAAAAGAGCCATGGGAAACAAAATAAAACGCTTTTTAAGCACGTGCCTTATATTTTGCCTGCTTGTGTGCCTTGTCTGCCTTTCTTTTGTCTATATGTTTTCCTTTCAGATTAGCAACGAAATGAGCTTCGGTGCCGACGATATGGCAGAGCTTGAGCAGAACTTCGCCGCCGCAGGTTATATGGATAACGTGAGCGCGAAAAATATTATGCCCGTTTTTGTTGGCGTTTCTCACTCTTCGGGAGAGGAGCGCGTGGGCGCTTTCTGCGGCGAGGCTCTTGAAAATCTATACGCGGACTGTTTCGAGATTGCGGGGCAGTATCTTGCCCGTGGCTTGGCGGAGGAAATATCCGAAGCGAGCGCGGAGGACTTTGTGCGCATGGCGAAAAATAATGGGTTTATCTATATAAAATACGCGGCGGCATACCCGAAATCCGTTATCATGAACTTTTCGAACAAAGACACCTTTGCGCAGAGCTTTTCGGACGAATATATCCGCGAAATTTTCGTTTTTTACAATAACTACACGGCTTCCGTCTGCGCGATGGCTTTTTCCGAAGGGGGAAACAGCTATCTTTATACGGGTTCTTTCGGTTTTGAAGAAAATTTTAACAATAATATCGCAAATGAATATAATAACGCAGAAGGAACTTTTGATTTTACCTTTGCTTCTGAAGAAGCGAACAGCTCCTTTATCTCCAAGGAAGCGTTTTCGAAAAAACTTTATTCAAATGCGGTCATTCCGGAAACGGCCGTTGAAATGCCGAACGTTTCTTTCTGCGGCGTGAGCGACAGATTGGAAGAGAGCGGCGTTTACGAAGCGGTACTTTCTGTTTTCACGCTTAACCCCGAAAAGATATCCGTTTTTACGGAAAGCGACGGAACGATCACTTTCTTTGAAGAGGGGCAGAACGTCGGCATCGGCACGAACGGTAGGATAGGATATTCGGCTGTCGGTATGGGTGGAATCAGCGTCGGCTCTGTTATTGGATATAATGCCGAAAACGAGGAATATTCTCTGCGCGATAAGATAGGTGCCACTCTGCTTATGGCGGAGGAAATCGCGGAGATCGCAGGAATTAACGCGGATATCAGTATAAAGCTTTCGGGCATTTCGTACGACGAAAGCGGAAACCTCGTTATAACATATTACATGGCTTATCTCGGCGTTGACGTGGCGTGCGAGGAAAACGTTTTCTCTTTTACGCTTTCGGGCGGGCTTATAAAAAAAGCTGTTTGCAGCCTTTTTGACGTTTGCGCGGCTGAGGAAACTTCCGTTCTGCCGAACGCTTTGTGGCTGTTTTCGGCGTATGCCGCCGCGAGCGAAACGTGCGCTGACCTTTGCCCTGTATACGCTTATTCCGCGGACGCGGAAAATGTTCCGGCGCAGTATCATTCCTGCTTTAGGGTAGAGGAGGGCGTCAAATGAATGTAAAACAGCTTAAAGCGGCGACAGCGATACTTTTGATCTTGGCAAACTTATTTTTCGTTTTGCTCATCGCTGTTAATTACAGGAACAAAAATTATTACGATTCCGAAACGATAGAAAACGCTTATAAAGCAATCGAAAGTGGAGGAATTAAGGTGTTGCGCGGCATACTTGAGCGCAAACAGCCCACGTTTTACGTTTACACGGGCTCGCGCGGTATTTCTGCCTGCGACGATATCTTGCTCCTCTACGGTTCGCTTCCGGAGCATTATAACATAGGAGACGACGTTTCCGTCGTTTCAGAAGAGGGAATCTTTACGTTTCACCGCGACGGTTCCTTTGCTTACAAAACCTTTGACGAAGCGGATCGAACGCTCGGCGGCGAAGTTTTGGATGTTACGGCAAAAGGCAAGACAAAGAAAGATATAAAAGATATCATCTGTGGATTTTTGAAAACAGATGAGCTTGAAGAATGTGAATCCAACAGGAAAAGCGGCGTCAAGGTCGATATTTCTTTGGAGAGCGTATATTACGAGCCGACGGCACAAACGTATTCCGTTACGGCTTACCAAACATTTGACGGCGAGAGAATATCGAGCGACGGAATTGAGTTTATTATTTGCGGCAAAGAGGTCGTCAGCGCCGAGGGTACTTTTTCTTTCGTTTACCCCACGGAAAAGCTTTCCGCAGACTGCATAGACACGCTCAATGTGATGCTTTCCGAAAAGGCGCACTTCAGCGAATACGTTCCCGAAGGGCTTACGCTTACGGAAATAACGTATTTTTACAGCGTGTACGACAGCGCGGACGGCAAACGCTATTTTATCCCCATGTGTTGTGTTTTTTACAATAAAACGGACGTTTGGGGCATATACAACCTCGTTTCGGGCAAAAGAGAATGATATAATATATAAGAAATTGTTGTTTTCGTTCGAATTTTGTGATACAATAAACTCAAATGATGCTTTGAAAATTTTCAGACGCAACTCAAATACCACGAATTTAATGTTTTTTGAAAGGTGCATATATGGAAAAGGTGATAATCGACGGCGGAGTAGCGCTTGAAGGAAAAATTACCGTGAGCGGAATGAAAAATGCCGCTGTTGCAGTTCTTTTTGCAACTCTTCTTGTTGGAGATGTTTGCGTTATAGAAAATTTGCCTGATATAAGCGATGTTAGAATATCGCTTGAAATACTGGAAAGCCTAGGCGCAAAAGTCAAGGATCTCGGTGAAAACCGCGTTTCAATAGACTGCCGAGAAGTGCGCGACGCGGCGCCCCCTGCGGAGCTTGCGAAAAAAATGCGCGCGTCGTATTATCTTCTCGGAGCGTATTTGGGCAGGTTCGGTCACGCGGCTATCGCTTACCCGGGCGGGTGCGATTTCGGTGTGCGCCCCATAGACCAGCATATAAAGGCTTTTAAGGCGCTTGGCGCCCAGGTAGATCTGTCCTGTAAGGAACGTATCGAAGCGCGGGCGGACGATGGAAAGCTTCGCGGAAGCGAAATATTCTTTGACTGTATCACCGTTGGCGGCACGATAAACGCTATAATCGCCGCTGTTTTGGCAGACGGCACGACGGAGATAGAAAACGCGGCAAGAGAGCCGCATATAGTTGACCTTGCAAACTTTCTTAACCTGTGCGGCGCTTCGGTTACGGGGGCGGGCACGGACTCTATAAAAATAAAAGGAGCGGAACACCTCCACGGGTGCACGTACGCTTTGGTTCCCGATATGATAGAAGCGGGTACGTTTATGATAGCGGCGGCGGCGACGGGCGGAAGACTTTATATAGACAACGTTATTCCCAAACATCTTGAAGCTATCACGGCAAAGCTCACGGAAATGGGCGTTGATGTGGAAGAATTTGATGACGCGGTGCTTGTTTCCCGCAAGGGGGAGCTCAATCATGTCAATATAAGAACAAAACCTTACCCAGGTTTTCCCACGGATATGAACCCTCAGATTGCTACATTGATGTGTATGGCAGGTGGAGCGAGCGTTATTATCGATACGATATGGGATAACCGTTTCCGATATGTGGAAGAGCTGAAGCGCATGGGAGCGGAGATCACAGTCAAGGACAATGTGGCGTATATCGCCGGCGGAACTTCTTTCCGTGCGGCCAAAGTGCGCGCGGTAGACCTTCGCGCCGGCGCAGCGATGATAATCGCAGGGCTTGCTGCAGAGGGAAGAACGGAGATAGAAGATTTCTTCTACGTTGAGCGCGGTTACGACAACATTGTGGAAAAACTCCGCGCGGTAGGCGCAAATATACGCAAGGTTGCGGAAGAATAAAAAAAGAGGGCGGTAACGCTCTCTTTTTCAATGAATTCGTATTAAACTTTGCGGACAAATATCTACCTTTACAAACAAAAATGCCCTTTCGGGCATTTTTTACAGATTGAAAAGTGTATTCTCTATTTCTTCCTGTTGCTCCACATTTCCCATACGCCGAAAACGCAGAATATGAGAGCTACGGTAAACGCGGAAACGTAATTTTTTACGCGCTGGTTTATTATTGCGAAAACGATGAGAAAAGCGAGAGCCGCAAGGCTTAACACTATCTCTGCCGCCGCCCAAGCGCAGGCGTTTTTGCGGCGTTTTTCTTTCTTCTCGGCATAGTTTTCGCCTGAATCGAGGAACGTGCCGTCTACGGCAACGTCGGGCTTTTCGTTTAATACCACGAAACGGCAGGTAACGCCGCCAAGCTCTATCTCCTCGTCGATTATGCCGAACATCTTTTTGTATATGGTGGTGATAAATTTATCGCCCTCGTAAATAAAATATTTATTGCCGTCCTCCTGGCAGGATATCTCCTTTTTGCCGACGGTCCACGTATATTCTTTTCCCATCAGTTATTTTCCGCTTCCTGTGCTTTTTTTGTGAGTACGGAGAGAAATTCGTCAAGGTCCGCTCTCATTTCGTCAAGACCCTCGCTTATGCTGACGGTTTCTTTCCAGAACGTTTTGTAAATGCGAACGAAGAACATACTTGTGAAAGCGACGCTGCGTTCAAGCTCACGTTTCGATCTTTCGAGCGTGAGGTCGTTTATCGCGTCTTCGTTTTCGTCTGCGTCGAGCTTAAGAGCTTCGAGTGCGGCAGCCTCTTCTTCTTCAAGTGCTGCCTGTTCCGCTGTTTTTGCGTGTTTTACAGTGATTTTCACGCTGCTGAGGTAGCCGTCGGAATATTCCGCTTCCTCTGTGATGGGCGTTTCGCGCAGAGCTTTTGCCTTTTCCTTGTCGAAATTGTCGTTTTCACGGGAGATTTCCGTTTCCAAAACGTAGCCGATATTGGCAAAACCTTCCTTAAAACTTTCCGCAAGAGCATTAACGCTTTCGTAAAGCTCTGTTTCTTTTGCGTGAATTTCGGCATTTGTGATTTTTTTGCGGGAGATTTCCATGTTTTTTCTTCCTTCTATGATGAATTTTTTTAATATTTTTTAAAGATTTGAAATTATGTGTTGAAAAAAATTAAGGTTAGGTGTAAAATAGAAATGTATCTAAATAAGATAAGCGCGTAAATTTTTGCGAAAGGAATGTTTAAAAATGGCTGAAAATGAAATGATTGAACAAACTGTAGCGTTTCGCTCCGCGGTAGAGAGCGAGGAAGAACTTCGTGAAACGATTAAGACCGTGTATAACGCGCTTTTGGAGAAGGGCTACAACCCCATAAATCAGATCGTAGGTTACATACTTTCGGAGGACCCAACGTATATAACGAACTACAAGGGCGCGCGCTCTATCATGCGGAAAATAGACCGCGATGAGCTTCTTGCAAGCTTGCTTCGCAACTATCTTGATATCTAACTACTATTATACCGATTTTTTGCGCCGTTGCAAGTGTTATTTCAAAAAGATGCGGCGCAAAACAGCAGCATTTCAATTTTTTTGTAAATTGAATAGAAATCCGAATGCGGCAGAGGGTTTTCCCCTTTGCCGCATTCTATCGTAAAAGAGGGTATGCCGAGCTTGGAAAGGGTATAATCCTTAAATCCGCCGAAGGAGGCGATGCCCGAAGGCGAGCTTACGGCGTAACCCGAAAGCGCGGAAAAGCGCTTGGCAAGAGAGAGCGAGCCTTTTGGGGCGCCGCCGCAGTAATCCCAATATATTTCCTCGCCCTGCGTATGAAGCGCGATAACGGCGGAAAGACGCGGCGCTAGCGAGCGCGTGAGCGTGCAAAGAGAGCGTGTTTCGGGCTCGCTTTCGGGGAACTCGCCCGAATAGCGCGTGGGTCCCGCGCCGCGCACGCCGTATTCACCCTCCATTTCGCGCGCTTTGTAGAAGCCCGCGTTGTAATTGTGGTTGAGGTCAACACCGCGTGCGTTCGCTTGCCAGCGCGAAAAATCTGCGCTGCCACCGTTCATGGCTATAAGCTCCGGTGTGGGTGGCACATCGCCGCGCTCTATATCAACTCCGTCGGGGTTGAGCAGAGGAACGATATAGACGCTCCTGTTCTCGAAAATCTCTTTTGGGTTGAAAACGCCTATCTTTTTGCCGTTTTCAAACGCGGAAAGGAAAACTTCCGCAAATTCCAAGAGAAGAAACGAAGTTATATATTCCATGGCGTGGTGCGTGCCGACGAAAAGGGAAGCGCGCTCGCCGCCGCCTATTTTTATATATTCAAGCGCTTTTCCGCGGACAGACTCGCCGAAAGCGCTTTTTTCTATGTAAGGGTGCTCTTTTGCGAGGGTTTCCACCATGGTATAGACCGTGCCTGTCACGGTCGTGTTTGTAAAATCTAGGGTTTTCATATGGTTCTCCTTTACGTGGCTTTGTAAATATGGCTTTTTTCTCATGAGAGAAAGATTTTTTTGCTCGAATTGTAAACAAATTGTGAACATTTAAAAAGATTTGAAACAACAGACCAAAAAACAAAAAGACTGCGGCTCTGTATAATATATAAAACATAACTCGATTATTACGCTATTGCAAATTTTGCCATAGCGTTGTAAAATAAACTTAAGGAGGATATACTTATGAAAAAAATAGTTGCGTGCGTGATATCTGTTTTGATATTTGTATTCCTATGCACATCTTGTTCAAAAGCTCCTACCGAAGTGCCGTCTTCTGTTGAATATTCTGTTTTTGCAGAGGAAGTTTACGTTGACGGAAAAGTCTACAACGTGCAAAGCGTTATAGAGGAAATTTTGGCGGGATACGATATGGTCCCAACATATCAAGCGCAGATTAAACACGGTGGATATGAAGATATTTGTAAAAATATCAGAATCTATTCCGACAGATATTATATCGGATATTGGGCGTCTGACGATTTTCTTGATGTATTGCCATCATTGAATGAAAACGGCT
>JBGVFW010000017.1:0-2522 GCA_045121315.1 Eubacteriales bacterium | reverse complement strand
GAGCGAGTATATGAGCTTGGCAGAGGCGGCAATATTTGAGTATGCTTTCAAGCTTGGGATGCGGATTGCGATAGAAACATTAACTGAATAGCGAACGGGCTGATGGAAAACGACTGTCAGCCCTATTTATTTGTTACCGTTCACATAATATTGTTGAAGTATGAAGATTTTTGTGTTATAATTTAAATAACAAAAATTCGCGAAATTTACAAAACCTTTTATGAAAGAATAATGCGGAGGTTTATATGGAATATATAGTTCCTGCTATTACCATTATTGCTGTGATTGCAGCGGTGATAGTTCTTATTATAAAATCAAAAAAGAAATCAGAAAATGATGGTCAAGAAGCATCAAGACTCCCCACCATCAACAAAAGCGGAGAGTTAGTAACAACCGATAATAGATTACAAGAAATTGTTATTCAAATGGAAACTCTCCCGATCGAAAGTATTACCGACCATAACAAGTTGGTGGAAATAACAGATAGCAAGGTGTTAGCGCGCGTGGATAATCTCGTGCCGCAATTAGCACAGGTTAGAAACGTGGCGCAGAACGCAATGCGCGCCGCAAGGGAGAATGGCGAAGTCCTTTACAAAGCTGTTATCCCTAACGGGGCAAAATTAACCGATTCAAAGGCAATGGCGGGTGCAGTTAGAGGCTTTTATCGTGGTGCAGATGGTATTCAAGGACACGCAAATTTTGTGGCTCAGCAAGCACAAAAAGGCACTGAAATTGTTGCGAATACTGCATCTGCTGCAATGGGTGTAGCTTCTATGGTTGTCGGTCAGTATTATATGTCGCAAATCAACGCCGAATTGGGTGCGATTAGCGATGGTATATCTAAGATCTCTGATTTTCAAAACAATGAATATCGTAGCCGCGTCTTCTCATTAGTCGCACACATTAAAAAGATCGCCGATTTTCAAGTAGAAATTCTTGAAAACGAAGAATTAAGACTTTCAAAAATATCACAATTGGATAGTCTTGAAGAAGAATGCACAAAACTTCTCGGACAAGCTAATTTAACGCTTGTTGATTATTCGGAAAAGCGTGATCTTGATTACGACTCTTATGAAAAGGAATTGAAAGAAGCGCAGAAATGGTATATGTATCAAAAATCCTTGACAGAGGTGCTTTATAGAATATCCGATTTACGATACACTCTTCATCTCGGAGTCGTGTCCAGAGAACAGTGTGTTGCTTTGTTACCTACATATTCCCGCCAAGTCGAAGAAACACAACAAAGATTGGCGACGTGGCATAACGATACAACTCAGCGTTTGAAGATTGATACTTCCGAAATACGCAGAAAAAGAGAGGGATTGGATGGCGTAATTCATTTTATTCCCGGATTATTCAACGACAACTTTAATTTCAAAGCGATTGAAGAAAATACGGCTGAAATGATTAAAACGCAAAGCGAAGAGCGTAACGATTGGTGCGAATATGATACCTCGGATTTGTATTCTGAAGATGTGCAGCTTATCGTAAAGGGTGAAAAGCTTTATTATTTACCAAGCGATAAAAGACGATAAATGAATAGTCAACCGCGGCGGGGATATTCCTCGCCGCCTTTTGATTCAAACTTCGTTAAGAAAAATGTGTTCAAGTAGCGAAAGTTCGTTAGGAAAAATGTAATTCAACGTTCAATATGATTTGGAATTTTATCATTCAAGGGTGCAAACTCAAATGTTACATATGGTTTTTATCGCTTACATTTGAAAACAAGCGACAAAAACAAGCGATAAAAGTAGCGATAATCTAAACGAGTAGCGATAAAAAGTAGCGATAAAACCGGCGATAAAATGCGGCGACAAAAAAGCGACGGTAAAAATTATAGTTAAGGCAACAAAATTTGCACAATTTTATGAATCTTAGTGTGCAAACTCAAAATAATCGTTGAAAATTCGCTTTCAAATTTAAAAATTCGCAGAATATTCGCTCTATTCACTTGACAAAAGCGAATTTTCGGTGTATAATAATAGCAATCATATTATGGGAGGCGACGCTATGAAATTCGAAACCGAAAATATTGAATTCAAGGCACAAGTTACGGATGAGCTTTATAAGGAAGTTATCGCTTTTGCAAACACCGATGGCGGTACTATTTATGTTGGAATTGATAACGAAGGAAACGTAACCGAGCTTGATAATGTGGACGAGGTATATACCCGTATCACCAACGGCATCCGAGATGCCATTTTACCCGACGTTACAATGTTTGTAAAATATACACTTCAAGAGAATCACACGATTCGTGTTAAAGTTAGTGAGGGTTCCTTCAAGCCTTATTATTTGAAATCCAAAGGACTGAAGCCGAGTGGCGTTTTTGTTCGTCAACGCACATCCACTGTTCCAGCTTCTCCCGAGCAGATCAGAGCAATGATTAAGGAATCCGACGGCGACAACTTTGAGAGTATGCGTTCTATGGAGCAGGAGCTGACGTTCGATAGCGCAAAGAAAGCATTTGACCGTTACAACGTAGAGTTTGCGCCTAACAAGTATCGCGCATTGGGAGTGAC
>JBGVFW010000016.1:0-2340 GCA_045121315.1 Eubacteriales bacterium | reverse complement strand
TTAAGCAAGGTCCGTTACAATGTACAGCTTGCCCAAAACAAACAATATTGTTACGGGGTTAAATATCAAGAAAAAGAACCTGTACAGGAAAAACGCGAACCGCAAGCGCCGGAAAAAAATATAGATGATTCCCTCCAAAAGCAATAAAATATAGCGTTAATAATCAAAATTATCCTTTAAAATAGCGTAAGTTAAATACGCGAATTGCTCATACAAAAAGGCACCCTTAAGGCAATGTCATTAAGAGTGCCTTTTGCTGTTTTCAATTAGCAAAATCAATAATCATATATTTGAAGTTGACGAGCTTTTGAATATATGTATACTCTTCTCAAACTCGTTTCAAGAGTAATTTCAGATGTGTATAATCAGTAAGAGCGAATCCAAAATCCTTTTGGATCTGATCTCGGATAAACGGCAACGTATAATGATTCAAGTACTCAATCTGATACTCACCTGAAAGCACATATTGAACAAAATCCTCCAAGCTAAACGGGAAATAGTTTTCCTCAACCTCTCGCGCCCAATTCTCGATGTATTTGTATTTGAGGAGATAATGAATCATATTTTGGCGGTTAGAAATCGATCCCCATACACGTTCAAAATCATTCAGCTGTTTCTGATCGGCAACACTCAAAACAGTTTCCCCATCGTCTCCGGAAAACGTAGTCTTGAGTTCCTTGCGAACAAACATATCTCGAATGGCCACGTATTTGAAAGACTTAGAAAGCAATTGTTCCATTGTTTGCTTGGGGTTTGCCTCATAGGAATAAATCTCATGGATTACAGACGAAAGGATCAATACAGCGTTTCCGAAGTTGACATTGATATTAAAAAACTCTTCGGTTGTGAAGAACAACGCGTTTGGTACGTTCTTTCTCGCAAGATCAAGCATAGATTGATTATTGTCAACACCGATGAGAATCAGGTCCGGACGGTCCTCGTGTACAAATTTTAGTAACGTACCATCTGCACAACCATAGTCCACAACAACCTTAACATCAACCATACTGATCCACCACATCTTATCTTGCATTGCCTTTCGCATACGCTTATTATATATTTCTATATCTTTGATTTCTTCCATCAACTTTCTTCTCCGTTTCTTCAATAATTCGTTTTACAATCACATCCGTGCATTCCTTCACGACGGAGGATGCCGGAACAGCTTCCTCGAACGTCTGCACACACCACTCTTCCAACCATTCGGAAGTTTCTACGCCGGCATAGGCGAAAAACTTTTTCGCAAGTTCTTTTGCCTCCGCGAAAGAAAGCGCTTTCAATTCGTATTGGAAGGGAAAACGTCTAATCAACGCCGGATCCAGACGATCAAAGCGATTAGTCGTGCCCACGATAATCATGTTGTTGGGCAATCGGTCGAGCTCTTGCATTAGCGCAATGACTACGCGATTCATTTCTCCCACGTCATCCTTTTGACCACGGGCCATACCGATGGCATCGATCTCATCAAAACAAAGAACACAAGGTGCTGTTTTGGCGTATTCAAATATCTTGGCCACGTTCGCCTGGGTCGCTCCCAAGTATGACGTGACCAGGTTGGAAAATTGCACATACACAAACGGCAGGTCCGCCTTGTGCGCGATATACCGTGCCAGCATAGTCTTTCCGCAGCCACTCTGCCCGTAAAGGATCAGCGCCGGCAAATACGGAATTCCCATTTCTGCCAGTCTTTCCGATGCTCGATACAAAGCCAACGCTTTTTTAACTGCCTCCTCTTCTTCCTCGCGAAGCAGAAAACGCGCTTCAGGGAAGTCACTTACATCTTCAGCTACCAAAAGGTTCCGCAAATTTTGGGGAAGCTCAATAAAGTTTCCCTTTGCATCGAGTTTGCGTAACATATTCTCTTTGAATTGCTCATCCTTTTTGGTGCTTATCTGATCCAAAATAAGTCTCGCTTGCTGTTGTGACCGACGAATATCTCCATCACACACAAATCTAATCAATTGCCTTTCCAGTTCATTCATCTCACTACCTCTTATAAATTCAAAATATTCAAATAACTCTCGTTACAACGTGGCACTATTTGCGTACCATTGGCTCTCCCCACTCTGAGAGAACGACCGTTCACCCTTTGTTGTTATGCCATTCAAATGTCAGGGTGACAGTATCGTACCACCGTTTGTATTTGAGGGTGGTAAATAGTGCTCTCACAAACCACATTGTTTTCAGCACCGTTATACTGCGCCCTAAATTATAATCAACGTATTCTACTTTGTATTTATAATCCCAGTACATCTACAGCTTAATCCTCCTTGGTTATGGCATCCGGGAAACACGCCAAATAGTAGTCACACTCATCACAGCAACATTCAAAGTCCGGGT
>JBGVFW010000015.1:0-4143 GCA_045121315.1 Eubacteriales bacterium | reverse complement strand
ACATTTTTTGTTATATTGGTTCAGACGTTGTTTACTTTTGAAAAACGATTCAAGCTTCATAAATTAACACCTTTCTCTTACTATAAAAGCTGCTCCCTCCTGACAAAGGACCTCGTAACGTTGATAGAATTCATTTATGGAAACGTTTTCATCAATAGTGATTCTATACCAAATTTCGGTTTTTAACGGTTTGGCACATATTGCGCCTAAAATCCCACCAATCAACAAGCCGGACAAAACTCCGATAAAAAACATAATTATACAAAAACTATAACCGGTACCTGCTTTAGCCACTAAAAAGACTGCGAAGGCCTCGAAAAATATAACAGCAAATGCTATTGATATAGAAAAAACCTTTTTGTTAAATCTGCTTTCTGTAATAAATTCATCAGATGATAGAATTTTTACACCTTGCATATCAGCACACCTTCTCTGTTTTCCCAACAAACTTATTTTCTGCTTTTAAACGCTTAATTTCAGCTTTCTGTTTTTTAATAAGAGCTTGGCTGTCTGCCAGCTTGTTATTAACATCTTCAAACAAAGCGACAAACTCGATAAATTTTTCCATTATTTCTATATCATTCAGCATTAATTCTTCAATTTTGTTTTGCTGATATTTAGCAAGTCTTTTCAAATCTGAGTTTTCTCTTAACAAAACACGCAGATTTTTATCAACAAAAAACTTCTTGTGTTTTCGCATTGTTTGCATCTATTTCCCCTCCGGTTTTGAAATGTTAAGCAAAATGGAAATCCTTTCGGACACTTGATTTATTTTTTCGTTAAGCTTTTCGGCTTCAACCATCAACCTCAGAAACTCCGCCTGATTATTACAAACTTTTTGCAGTTTTTTGTTTAATTGTTTGTCAGCTTCCAAAAGCTCTCGCTCTTTGGCAAACAAAGATTCCAATTCCACGTCACGCAAAAATTCCTTATCTGAAATATCAGGCAAGAAAATATTCTTTTTCATCCATTGGATAAGATCCCGTTTACTGACCTTATTTAACACGTCATACGTCATTTTTCACCTCAACAAACATTACACGCTCAGCACACCGGTTTAATGTTTGTCTTATTTTTCTTTCATTTTGAATTTGGGACATTGTTTCATAAGACAAGGCTTTAATTTCTTTGTATCCCTTGTAGCTTCAACATCCTCAAGACAACAAGGACAATATTTTCCGAACGGAAACACTGCGTGCTCACAATCAACTATCAGTTGCTTCATCTTTTGCAGCCTCTATCCTTTTTTCTATTTCTCGAAGATTAGTCTCGGTTTGCTTTTTAAAACGCTCCCAAAGCTTTTTCATAGCATTGAGGAAATCAATACTTGTTCCTTTATTCGCTTCAAGAAACGAATCGGGAATCTCACTTAATATATCTTTAATAACAAAGTCATAATGTTCAATCATTTTTTCACAAGAATCAATAGACGAGTTCAAAAACTCGATCATCGCTTCGTCGGACCCATAAACTTTAAAACTATTCGTTATATCCCTTTATATTCAACCAAATCATTTATGCCCTTTCCGCAGAACCTTTCGTATTTTTTGGCTTTATTGTTAAACCTGTATTTTCTTTTGTAAAACCATTGATGAATTTTCCATCTCTTTTTACCTGGACTGTAGAAAAAGCAAAACAAACTGCATCGGTATAGGATATTCTCTCCAATCCCTTCATCTCTGCAAAAGTGTTGTGGCGGCAATAGATATCGCGAATATCACGGAGAAATGAGCTGGGCATATTCATATCATCAATAAAGTCGAATAACGCATCAGCAATGATGCTTTCAAGCATAACGTCATCATATAATTCTGTGGGGCAGCCGGTGTCGTCTGACATATATGCAGCTATTGCCTCTTTCGGAGAAAGATTTTCACCAAACTCGTGTCTGCCTTTGCATATAGCAATAATTTCAGCTGTTCTCTGTCTCATTTTTTATTCCTTTCAAAAATTTAATCGTCTTTATCTTCATCATCCGATTCATCGTAAGATGTATGCGCTGAAAATGGAGTTAGATCGGCTTTATGAGTGTAAAAAAGATTATGAAGTATATTTTTATACGTTTCTTCGTCAATATTGTTGATTTTAATGGTTTTAAATTGACAATACGTAGGAGTAAAATAGACTTCCGAGCCTATCCTTGTTACATCACAAATTTCGGTAACTGATGCATATTCGCCGGGGACACGGTACATAATCACCATTTTGATAATTCTCCTTATATAAGTTAATTGTAAGCGCTTTCATTTTTTAATATTTTTAATATTGGACGTTGGAACTGCTCCCTACCGCCCAAACAAAAACGTTCAACCAGTATACAAATATTATAACTCTTGCGTTAATAAATGTCAATACTTGTCTGTAATCTTTCTGCACCTTTCTCAAAATTTTTTACACAATAAAAAGAGCCTCGGCAAGAAAACCTTGTCAAAGCTCTTTTTACTTATGGTTACTTTTTAATTATGGTTATTGGATATATCGTCTTGATTTACAAATTGGTTTTCACATTGAAGGTTTCGGTTTCTCGTGCGAGATTTTCGCTACCTGCTCTAATGATATTAAAAATATTATCATCCTCTATAAACCGACAATTGAAATTTCCGGCTTTATTTGATGCTTCAACAATTTGCTCAAATTCTTTTCCTTTGTAAATAGAAGAAAAGTGAGATTTTGGAATCTGTTTATTCTTATTTGATAGTAATTCCAAAAGGATTCCAATAACACAACCCAATATTATGGCAATACCCAAGGTAATAGTCACTATCTTAACATCCATAGTAAACCTCCGAAAATCAATTTATATTCGCAACAGTCAAAGCTTTATACATTCACTATTTTTACTCATATCAATTTTCCTTTCTTGGAAGAATATCTTAGACCCGCATATTATCGGGTCCAAGATATTTCTCATTGTTTTAATGCTCAACTCAACACAACAGTTCCGTTAGAGCACCGTACCGTTGTCGTAGGAACATTGTAGTTCCAGCCCCAACCAAGCGTAATAGCATTCCACTGCGCCATTGTGCCTTTGAACTTAATTGTTGTAAGGCTTGTACAACCTCCGAATGCATTGTCGCCGATGCTTGTCACACCTTTGGGAATTGTGATGTTTGTAAGGCTTGTGCAATGTTGGAATGCAACGTCGCCGATGGATGTCACACTGTAGGGAATGGTGACACTTGTAAGGCTGGTACAATCCCGGAATGCAGAGTCACCGATAGATGTTACACTATCGGGAATCGTTACGTCTGTAAGGCCGCAAGCGCTGAACGCGTATTCTCCAATGGTTGTGACGCTGTTGGGAATATCGATGCTCTCAAGGCTTGTACAACCTCCGAATGCATTGTCGCCGATGCTTGTTACGCTGTTGGGAATGACAATACCTGTAAGATTATAACAACCACCAAAAGCTGCATTACCCGTATAGTCCCCATACTCATCATATTCTTCATTGTATATAGTATCATCCCACGCTAAATTACCGAGAGCTGTAATACTGCCATCATTCGGAAGCATCAAGTCACCGGCAAGAGCATCAGAACTTGCGTTTTCCCATGTATTCATATCCATATTCGTATAAACTACACCGTTTTCAACGTGGACTGTGCCGTCAGCCACGAGGTCGTCCCAAGAAGTAAGAAGCACTGTGTAATTACTTCCCGTCTCATACAAACCGGCTGTGACTGTTTCAGAGCCACCACCGCCACCGCCCTGGTTACCGCCACCGGAGCCGGTGCCGTCGTAGGAGCCGTAATTAAAAACGCCGTTCGCGGCGTTCGATTCTTTGTCGATTATGCCTGTGAATAACCCACCGATCGGTGAGGCAAGGCAAAGCACGATGCCAACGACGAGCATAATGGCGACGATTGCCAAAATGATCTCGCTTAAATGTTTTATGGTTAATTTCATAAAAAATTCCTTTCTATTTTTTAAATAAGAACGCTGGGTAATTTTGTAATAATTATCGATCATTCAAAAAATATCTTAGGCCGTAACACTCGGTGACTTCCGTGGGAAGTGATCGAATGGGCCCAAGATATTTCATTAACGCGTTAGCTCAATACACAAAAGCATTAAGCGCTTGCTTCTACAAGCTTGCTTGCTACACTGCTCCACGCTGTCTGATAAGCAGAAAGCGTACCT
>JBGVFW010000014.1:0-2207 GCA_045121315.1 Eubacteriales bacterium | reverse complement strand
TCTGCAATGAGCAGCGACAGCCACCAATCCAGCGTGAGCGCGCTATAGACAAGCACACCCACCACGGTGGCAATTATGTAGACCAGCGTGACGACAACAAAGCTCGCCGCGCGGTTTTTCTTTAGCTTGTTCATACGGTATTACCGTACCTTTCGATAATCTCGACGAGGATCTCCTTGTCTGCCGGGCAGAACGCGTAGCTCGGTATCTCGCTCGGCGTGATCCATTGAATATCGTTATGCTCTAATTTCTGAGGTTCGCCATCAGCGATAATGGCGTTGAATAGCGTCAAATGCACCGTCAAATCTGGATACTCGTGTATGACATCCATAAACACTTCACCAACAGACAGCGTTATCGCAAGTTCTTCTCTGCACTCGCGTATCAGTGCTTGTTCTTTTGTTTCTCCTGGCTCGACCTTGCCGCCAACGAACTCCCACAGGAGGCCACGTGCCTTGTGTGCTGGGCGTTGGCATATCATGAATTTATTGTTTTTCCATATAAGAGCTGCAACAACTTCCGTCATGCCAACACCTCCTCAATATTAACAATAGGTGGTATATACTTTTTCGTGTATAGTGTTTCGATTTTTTTTTATTTTTTTCAATAGTTTGAATGTCTATCTGTGCCATTTTGTTATTCCTTGCTTATTCACAAAGTTTATACCAAATTGCCAATATTGTTTTTTCTTTTTCATCGTTTATTCTAAGTCTTGCTGTGCCTTGAGGACGAAAATCTCCGACAGGCACCGTTGCGCCAATTCGACTTGCTATCGTCTGGAGTTCTCCAAGCGATAATGACATAAGGCCATCTCGCGTTTGTGCGCCGGAAAGTCGAGATATGTCATCGTGAATAAATAGTTTCCATTTTTCCTTGAACGGTTCAAGCGCGCTTTTTCTGAAACTCTGACGATTTGTAATATCTAAAATATCAACCGGCAGAATAAAACAATCCCCATTGTTACTATCAACGCATACTACAAAATCACAATCTCCTCTTTCTATCCTTCTTGTTCTATCTTCTGCGTCATTTGCGATTTGAGCCCCAGATCTGCCTCCGCGTGTAAGATCATATGTAACAGATGATGACCCCTTAACCTCAACGCGATATAATATGTGATTATACTCAAGAACTGCATCATATGGCATATCGCGCCATACCTTAAAGAAACAAAAGAACCCTGCTTTACTCGCTTTTCCTATAAAAATATTTTCATCCGCAGCTCCATTCAAACTTCTAAAAGTTCCATCTACATCTAAACCAGTTATATTTTTACTCCACATTTTCTTTCTCCATTATCAATTCTTTAATTTGCTCAGCTATTCTCCTAATAACAGGAATCGAGACGGTATTTCCAATCTGCTTGTAGGCATCCTCAATTCGTATGGATTTCGGAAAATAAAACTCTTTCGGAAATCCTTGGAAATCAAGGCACTCTCGAAGTGTCATTTTTCTGATTCCGTAATTATCCCACACGACATGTACGCGATCCTTGTGAGTGCCCATATTGGCTGTAAGCGTTGGACACATTCTATTTTTCGTCCATCTTACCTCTGTATCAGTAAGACGATAGATAGCCATACGGTCATTCATGTGAGAAGCCAAATGCTTGAACATTTGGGGATCTGTATAATAGTAAATATCGTGTTGTTTTATATTGCGCTGAATTATATCACTCGACTGTAATGTAAGCTGAATCTCATCGGGATATGAAAAAATACGATCTGATATATCATAGCGTAGCGCCACTATATAAATTCTCTTTCTGATCTGCGGTAGGTTCCCGTATTCATTTGATGCGAGCACTCGATAATATACTGAATACCCAAACTGTGCAAGCGCATTGTATATTACAAGAAAGGTTTTTCCATTATCATGCTCAATCAAATTGGGGACATTTTCCAAGAACACTACCTTAGGGCGTTTCGAATCAATAATACGTGTGATTTCAAAAAACAGATTTCCATCTCGATCTTTGAAACCTTTCTGAAGTCCTGCAATAGAAAACGGCTGACACGGAAAACCTGCAGTTAGAACATCAAAGTCTGGAATATCCCTCACATTGATCTTCCTGATATCGGCTTCTACAAGAGGAGCATTGGGAAAGTTATGCCTATAAGTCTTGCACGCCGCCGAATCCATCTCGTTTGCCCAAGCAACATCAAAGCCCGCTTGCACAAATCCAATATCAATGCCGCCAATTCCAC
>JBGVFW010000013.1:0-2006 GCA_045121315.1 Eubacteriales bacterium | reverse complement strand
AAAATGCTGAGGCACGAGTCAGAGAGCAATTTGCAACGCAGATCGAAACTCAATCGATCACTATTACGGAATATCAAAGAGAAATTGATAGATTAAAATCGGAACTTGAGAAAATTTCAGAGTCAGAACAAACGATGAGTCAGGAGCTCATCGATCTTCAAAGTGAATTATTTTCGTTGGAAGAAACAAAAAGAAGTCTTGTTGATTCGATGGCTGAATTAAAAGAAACCACCATAAAACAGATCTCCGATAAAGATAATATTATTTCTATGCTCACGTCTGAGCTTGCCGGTGTGAAAGAGAAGGCAGAGAATTATGATGTTCTTAAAGAACGTATTGGCCAATTACAAGCTGATTTAGCGTCAGCTGAACAAACTATCAAGGATAATCAAAAAGACGCTCAAATGGCCTTAGAACGCGCCGTGAGAGATGCAGAAAAAACAGCAGAAGTCCAGCATCGTAAAGAAATCGATAAATTGCGGTCGCAGAATATTGAGTTGTTACAAACGATCACCGTTAATGAAAGAGAAGCGAACGAGCAAATTCGTGCTTTAGAAGCCGAAAAATCGGCTCTACGCGAAGAGCTGGCTTTATTAAAAGGAAAAGGTTAACGGGGGATTAGATGTTGGCTGAGAGCCTTAAAATAAGCGTTATTACCAAGTCTTACATTTGTTGCTATGGTCGGTGGAATGCAGGTGATTATATGTTAATTTGCTGTGATTTAGCTGTTAATATACAGTTAAATTGCGGTTCAGGTCTTCCGGGAGGGAAGGCCTTTTTTGCGTTGATTTTCGCAAAATAATAGTTAGAATTTTCAGAATGTATATTGACAATACTACGGTATCGTAGTATAATATATACAAGAGGATCGGAGTGCGAGTCTCCGAGCCAAGAAGTACGGGAACGGTATCCGACAAGCCGTAGAAGGAATAAATGATGATCAAGGAGTCTAAAAAGAGGGCAAAGGCTTTGTTAAGATTATTGTCTTACAACGAAATGGATGAGTCCGAAATGTCTGCGGTGGTAGAATTTGAAACCGAAAAGTTGAAACCTAAGATTGATGCTTGGAAAAATAAAGGTCTTACACCTGATGTAATTGAGAAGCGTATTCGTAATTGGCGACTCAATTATAAGATTGCGATCGGGGCAGAAGAGAAGCTGTTGGCGTATGTAAAGGAGAAAAATATGAAAATAGAAAAAATGAAAATTAAGCTTGTTGGTAAGCCCAGAAAAGCAGTATCCATATTGAGCAGCGGCAACACTCAAAAAGATCTTGAAAAAATAGCAGAGATCAAGCAGGAGCGCGAACAGAACAAAAAAAGATTACTTAATCTGCTGTACAAATATGAGCTGATTGACCATCAAGCTATGAGCCATCCGGATTACGACTCAGATAAGTCCCTCGCGGCCTGTGCAGACTTCTTAATCGCCAATGGTGTAACTCTTCCGGTAAGGTGTAAGGATTGTTTATATGGTGACCCCTGTAAAGAGGGCTTTCAATGTATGCACGACCACGGGTTGGTGGAATTGTGTAATGGAAACGATTTCTGTAGTTACGGTAAAGTTAAGGAGTAAGGAATGAAAATAATTAAAGCAAGCTATAAGGACGACGGTGTAATCGTTCCCGGCGTTCTCGTTGAAAGGTTTCTCCGCAAGCCGGTGTTTTATGCAGCCGATCCGAGCTGCGGATGGGATTCTCAAGTGATTACAAAGCGAAGCAACGGTGTAATCTTGCTTGGCGGATGCGGTTCCGGTAAGGCTCGCCTTTCCTGTAACGCAAAAAATGCTTATCAAAGCGCTAACGATGCACATAAAGATTCGAATGTTTGGAATAAGGCAGCCGTGGCAACAGAGCCAACAGAACCTCGGGATACGACAGACAAAATGGAGTTAATAGAGGCTCCAAAAGGAACAGAAATTTACGCTTTAAAACACACAATAAAATACATAACAAATACTAATCTCTACATACTCGCTCTGGAGGCACGTTCTTCTCCTTGTGGTTA
>JBGVFW010000012.1:0-5626 GCA_045121315.1 Eubacteriales bacterium | reverse complement strand
TTTTTTGAGTATATCCTTGATATATTTTTCATCGTAACCGCCGTCAACGTAAGGCACGCCGAGCATAAATGAAGCCTCCGTAAGGTTGGGAACGATGATATCCGCCTTCGCGCAAAGCTCGCCCATACGTTTTGCAAAATCAACGGTAAAGCCGGGGTAAAGTTTGCCGCCGTCCGCCATAGCGGGGTCAACGAGCGTGATGCTCTTCTCCGTCTTAAAATCTGCTATAAGCTTTTCCGTAAGCTCGATCTGCTCGAAAGAGCCGAGATAGCCCGTATAGATTGCATCAAAGCAGATACCTGTGCTCTTCCAATGATCGCAAATGTGAGTTATCTCTTTTGTGAGGTCGCAGAATGTGAAGTTTTTGAACGCAGTGTGCGTGGAAAGCACCGCCGTAGGAATAACGGCTGCCTCCGTGCCCATAGCGGAGATTATGGGAAGCGCAACCGTGAGGGAGCACTTACCCACGCAAGAAATATCTTGGATAGTAACTATTCTTTTCATTGTATTTATACCTGATTTCAAATTAAAAAAATTATTCAAGTTCAAAAGCGCCTGTGTATAGCTGATAATACTTGCCCTTTTCGGCAATGAGTTTATCGTGGCTGCCGCGTTCTATAATTTTGCCGCGTTCAAGCACCATGATAACATCGGAGTTCTGAACCGTGGAAAGTCTGTGCGCGATAACGAAAACCGTCCTGCCATACATAAGCGAATCCATGCCCGCGGAAACTATCGCTTCCGTTCTTGTATCTATGCTGGAGGTCGCTTCGTCCAAAATCATAACGGGAGGATCAGCAACTGCCGCGCGAGCTATGGCAATTAGCTGTCGCTGACCTTGAGAAAGATTCGCTCCGCCGCCCGTAAGCATCGTGTCATAACCCTGAGGCAAACGCATGATAAAATCATGTGCGTTTGCAAGCATTGCCGCCGCCTCTACCTCTTCGTCCGTTGCGTCGAGCTTGCCGTAACGAATATTTTCCCTGACCGTGCCCGTAAAAAGGTTTGTTTCCTGGAGCACCACGCCGAGAGAACGGCGGAGATCGTCTTTTTTTATCTTATTTATATTGATGCCATCATATCTTATCTTGCCGTCCGCAATATCGTAGAAGCGATTGATAAGGTTAGTTATAGTTGTTTTGCCCGCACCTGTCGCCCCAACAAAAGCCACCTTTTGACCTGGTTCAGCAAAAACGCTTACATCGTGAAGCACCGTTTTTCCCTCAATATAGCCAAAATCAACTTCGTCCAAGCGAACGTCGCCGCAAAGGCGAGTATAAGTTACGCTACCGTCGGAGGCATGAGGGTGTTTCCACGCCCAAATGCCTGTTCGTTCTTTGGTTTCAACAAGCTCACCGTTGTAGTCATACTTCGCATTGACAAGCGTAACATAACCGTCATCAACCTCACTAGGCTCGTCTATCATATTAAAGATTCTGCCTGCGCCCGCAAGAGCCATAACAACAGAGTTTATCTGCTGGGAAACCTGCGTAATAGGTCGAGTAAAGCTGCGTGAAAGTTCAAGGAATGAAACTATACCTCCGATGGTGATCGTGCTCACACCGCTTATTGCAAGGGCACCTCCCACGCAAGCAAGCAGGACATACTGCAAATATCCGAGGTTGCCCATAATAGGCATGAGTATATTTGCAAATTTATTTGCGTTTCTCGCATTTTCACGGAGCTCGTTGTTAATCTTATCAAACTCTTCTTTGGAAGCTTCCTCGTGGTTGAACACCTTAACGACTTTCTGACCGTTGATCATTTCTTCGATATAACCGTCAAGTTTGCCAAAAGCTTTCTGCTGAGCCACAAAGTATTTGCCGCTCTTACTGCCGATATATTTTGTGATAACAAGCATAAGCCCGATAGTTATAAACATAAACAGCGTAAGCGGAACGCTCGTTTTAAGCATCGCTATAAATACGATAACGACGGTAACGAACGTATTGATTATCTGCGGTATACTCTGTGCTATCATCTGTTCAAGCGTATCGGTATCGTTTGTGTATCGGCTCATGATATCGCCGAATGCGTTCGTATCGAAATATTTGATTGGGAGCGTCTGCATATGGAAAAACATATCGTCGCGTATTCTTTTAAGCACTCCTTGAGAAATGAGCACCATAAGATATTGGCAGATAAAGTTGCCCGCTATGCCCACAACGTATATCGCCGCAATTTTCAAAATGGCAACAAGAAGACCCGAATAATCTGCGGTTCCTCCGCCGATAACGGTGGTAACGAGCGGAGCGATATGCCCATCGATAAGTTCTTCCAGGAACATGATGCCGTAAACGCTCGCAAAGGAGCTGAGCACCGTGCCTATCATAGCGATTGCAAAATACGCCTTATATTTGCCCGTTATATAAGAAAGCACTCTGCCGATGATTTTAAAATCGACCTTTGGCTTCTTTGCGTTGGGAGCGCTCTTTTTATTTTGGCTGCTCATTAAGACATCACTCCTTTCTGCTGAGAAGTGTATACCTCGCGGTATATTTCGTTGCGTGCAAGGAGCTCTTCGTGGCTGCCCACGTCGTTCACCATGCCGTCGTCAAGAACTATTATCTTGTCTGCGTCCTGAACGGAGGAAATTCTCTGCGCGATAATTATCTTTGTCGTGTTGGGAATCTCTTCGCGGAAAGCCTTTCTTATCTTGGCGTCCGTCGCGGTATCGACCGCGCTTGTGGAGTCATCAAGAATAAGTATCTTCGGCTTTTTAAGCAGTGCGCGCGCAATGCAGAGCCTTTGTTTCTGACCACCGGAAACGTTAGCGCCGCCCTGCTCTATATAAGTGTCGTAGCCTTCCGGAAATGTCTCAACAAATTCGTCCGCGCACGCAAGAGCGCACGCATGGCGAATCTCAGCGTCGGTCGCATCTGCCTTGCCCCAACGCAAATTTTCTTTTATCGTCCCCGAGAAAAGAACGTTCTTTTGCAGCACGACAGCAACCTCGTCGCGAAGCGATTTAATATCGTATTCGCGCACGTCCCTGCCGCCGATACGCACGCTGCCGCTTGTCGCGTCGTAAAGTCTTGGTATAAGGTGAACAAGCGTTGTTTTGGAAGCGCCCGTGCCACCGATAACACCAACGGTTTCGCCTGATCTAATATATAGGTTCACCCCGGAAAGGCACAGCTTGTTTTTATCTTTCGCATAGCTGAAATCCACGTTTTCGAAAACGATAGAGCCGTCTTTTATCTCTTTAACAGCGTTTTCGGGGTTAGCAATATCGCTTTTTTCGTCAAGCACTTCTACTATACGCTCCATAGAAGCGCGCGAAATAGTTATCATAACAAAAACAAAAGAAAGCATCATAAGGCTCATAAGTATCTGCGAAGCGTAAGATATGAGCGTCATGAGCAAACCCGTTGTCATACCGTTTTCATCGAGCGCGCCGTTGCCTGATTTCACTATAAAGTGCGCCGCGAACCATGAAATGAGCAAAATGCAGAGATACATACAAAACTGCATAAGCGGCGAGTTTAAGGCAAGTATCTTTTCCGCTTTGGAAAAATTGCGGTAGATATCGCCCGAAACGTCCTTGAATTTTTTGTTTTCGTGATCTTCGCGCACAAAGCTTTTGACAACGCGTATACCATGGAGATTTTCAGCAACAACGTTATTGAGCTTATCATAGAGTTTAAAAACTTTTTCGAAAATCGGATGCGCTTTTTTAATGATGAACAAAAGGCCGCCTGCCAAAATAGGAATTACGAGAACGAATATAAGAGAGAGCTTCACGTTAATTCCAAAAGACATTATAACAGCAAAAATAAGCATAAGAGGGGAGCGTACTGCCGTGCGGATCACCATTTGAAAAGAGTTCTGCACGTTGTTGACATCCGTGGTAAGGCGAGTTACTATGCTGGCGGGTGAGAATTTATCTATATTGGAAAAAGAATAATTCTGCACATTGTAATACATATCGTGTCTGAGGTTTGCCGCAAAGCCCGTTGAAGCCTTAGCTGCTGTCATAGCAGAAAACATACCGAAAGCAAGCGCCGCAATGCAGACCAGCGCAAGCAAAAGACCGATACGCCAAGTGTAAGCCAGATCGCGCTTTTCTATACCGTTGTCAATAAGCATAGACATGATATAAGGAATCAGAACGTCCATCGCCGCTTCTCCGGCGACGAGAATGGGCGTCAAGATAGCGTAGATTTTATATTCTCTGACGCTTCGTATGAGTTCTTTTATCATTAAAATCTACCTCCGAAGTAAAAATCAAATGCTTTCCACGAAACGAACAAACGCCTCTCTTCCTTCGTCCGTGCATTTGTAAACGCCCGCGTCTTCAAGCACGCGTATAAATGTGTTACCTATTTCGTCATGGAGTATTTTAACAGTATTTTCTTCGGTGAAAGTGTATTTATCCTTAAAATTTGCAAACCATTGTGCGTGCTTCTTTATATCGGGAACAGAAGAAATGTTGCCGCCGGCAAGAATCGTTTCAGCAAGAAGTTCCATCTCTTTTTTAAGGCGCGCGGGAAGCACAGCAAGACCCATAACCTCGATAAGACCGATGTTTTCTTTCTTGATGTTGTGGAGCTCTGCGTGCGGGTGGTAAACGCCCAAGGGGTGTTCTTCCGTCGTGATGTTGTTCCGGAGTACAAGGTCAAGCTCGTATTTTCCGTCCCTCATTCTGGCAATGGGGGTGATAGTGTTGTGGGGTACGCCGTCTGTGTAAGCGTAGATAAACGCTTCCTCGTCTGTATAATCGCGCCATGCCTGAAGTATCATATCAGCAAGGTCTACAAGGCTTTCCTTATTCGCGCTTGCAAGTCGGATAACGGAAAGGGGCCATTTTACTATGCCTGCCTCAACATCAGCAAACTCAGGAAATTCTATTTTCTTTTCGATGGGAGCTTTTTCCATAGCGAAAGTATATCTGCCGCCCTGCATATGGTCATGGGCAAGGATAGAGCCGCCAACTATGGGAAGGTCTGCATTGGAGCCGATAAAGTAGTGTGGGAAGATGGAAATAAAATCGAGCATCTTAACGAAGGAGCTTCTGTCTATCTTCATAGGCGTGTGTTCCGCTGAAAGCGCGATACAATGCTAGTTGTAGTAAACATAAGGAGAATACTGAAAATACCAATCTTTTCCTGCCATCGTTATAGGAATGATACGGTGGTTGCTTCTGCCGGGGTAATTGAGCGTGCCTGCATAGCCTTCACATTCGGGGCAAAGCTGGCATCTGGGGTAAGAGTTCTGCGGAGCATTCTTTGCCGCAGCAATAGCTTTCGGGTCCTTTTCGGGTTTGGAAAGGTTTATTGTGATATCAATATTGCCGTAAACGCTCGGAACAGTCCATTTAAGGTCCTTTTTAACGCGATAAGTTCTTATGTAGTCCGTATTGCGTGAGAAGGAATAATACCAATCCGTCGCCTCCTTTGGGCATATGGAATAAAGCTCCTTAAACTTTCTTATGACCTCGCTCGGGCGGGGTGTGAGCGCGCCCATTATCTTGGAATCGAAAAGATCGCGTTCCGTTATGTTGTCGTCGATAAGGCCTTTCTCTGCCGCGTAATTGTTGATCTTGCGAAGAATTTCTTCAAGGTCGTTCGTTTCTTCACATTCAATACTCTCGAAAGAATCGAGCTTCAAAATTGCGAGCAAAGAG
>JBGVFW010000011.1:0-2922 GCA_045121315.1 Eubacteriales bacterium | reverse complement strand
TTCTGGGGCAAAGGCGTAAGCCAAGGTCACTCCGATGCTATCCGCCGCGTAGAAGGCGTCGCAGACGGTAAGCAGTACACGATCCCTGTTGAAAGCGCACTTGAAGCTGTTCGCAGCGGTTCCAACCCCGAGCTTACAACTCGCGAAAAACACACTCGCGAATGTTTTGTAGTTGCAAAAGAAGGCGCTGACAAAGCTCGCATCGAAGAAGATATCAAGTCTATGCCCAACTACTTCGCTGATTACGACACAACGGTTCATTTCATTTCTCAGGAAGAGCTTAATGAAAAGCACAGCGGTATCCCGCACGGCGGCTTTGTTATCCGTAGCGGAAAGACAGGCTTTAACCTTGAGCATAACCACATCATTGAATATAGCCTTAAACTCGATTCTAACCCCGAGTTCACTTCTTCCGTCCTCGTTGCATACGCACGCGCGGCTTACAGAATGAACAAGGAAGGCGCGAGCGGCTGTAAGACTGTTCTCGATGTTGCTCCCTCATACCTTTCTGCGAAAACAGGCGCAGAGCTTCGCAAAGAATTGCTTTGATACAAAAAAGATAGGTCGAAAGACCTATCTTTTTATATTATAGGAAATTTCGCGCTTTTTACCGCTTTTCTTTTTGCTACTTTTTCTCGAAACCGAGAAAAAGTTAAATATAATAATTAACAAAGATAAAATAAAACCTCTTCCGTCAAACGCAGTTTGACGGAAGAGGTAGAGTGCGCGCGAGCACACTTTTTATCACAGTTCCACTTTTTTTACTTCGTGTTCCACGGGAATTTTTGTGCAGAGGCACGCGCGGTAGCCGTAGATATGCTTAAACTCATCAAAAAACGCGTCTGTTTGCGGAACTTCGTTTTCTATCATGGACGCTTTGCCACGGTGAAAATCACAGCGCAGTGCTTTCAGACCCATTGCAAAGCCTGTGCCGCGCATTTTAACGTAGCTTTCTCTTATTGTCCAAAGACGGCAGAATGCCTCATTAGGGTTTGGCGACATCATCATAGCGTTAAGTTCGAGAACAGAGAAAAATCTGTTTGCTATGCTCATAAGGTCATGCGGGTGAGAAATACACTCGATATCAACGCCACATTCAACGTTGGAAACCGTGCAGGCGACCATTCTGCCACTGTGGGAAACGTTGAAAAATTTATCCGTTTCTCCCGCAAGCGTCGGCTTTCCGTGTTCTCCAATGGCGATTTCAGGCTTATCTATTCCGAAAACTTCACGCAGAGCATAGTTTCGCAAGAGTTCTGAAGTAAGAAGCTCCGCTTTTGATATATTTGAGCGTACGCGTTCCACGCGGGCGCGGCGTACTTCTGAAGCCTCGTTTAATTTTTCGTAAAAATAGGGGAGAAGCGCGTCGCTTTCCATATCGTAAAATTTATCCGTATCCGCGAAAAATGTTTTTGCAAAATAGTTCATTTTATCTCCGTATTATGTAAAAATTATATATAAATAAGGATAACATACAATTTTGGCAATGTCAACAACGGAAAAAATCTATTTTTTCGCGGTTTATACAAATGTGCTATTGACACAATTATTAAAAAAGTGTAAAATGTTATAGTAAATAAATTGGAAAAGGACTTTATAAAATATGATTAAAGCTGTTATATTTGACCTTGACGGTACACTTGCATACACGTTTGACGATATCCGTGATTCTATCGATGAAATGAGAGCGGCATACGGTCTTGCTCCTATCTCCGATGAGCTTTTGACGAAGATAGTAAACTTCGTCGCGCGCGATTTCGCAAAATACGGTCTTGAAACAGACCCCTCCGATGAAACTGTTGAAGAAGCTCTTAAAGTTTACACAGCGGCATACGCAAAAAACTACCTCAACAAAACTAAAGTTTACGAAGGTTTGCCTGAAGTTATGGCAAAACTCAAAGAAGACGGCATCAAACTCGCTGTATATTCCAACAAGATCGACGCTTATGTTAAAAAGATCATGATCCATCTTTACGGCGAAGGTCTTTTCGACGAACTTATGGGACCCGACGGCATCACTCCTAAACCTGACCCAATGGGTGCGCACATCATCGCTAAAAAATGGGGCATCGATCCTTCCGAGATCGCTTTCGTCGGTGACTCTGTCCTTGATATGAAAACGGGTGTAAACGCGGGTATGACGAGAATCGCCGTTTCGTGGGGATACACGAAAACGGAACTCCTCAAAGAAGCAGGTGCCGAGTACATAGTTGATACAAGACCCGAACTCCTTGAACTTATAGAAAAACTTGCGAAGTAAAAGAAAAACGCTCTTGTAATCAAGAGCGTTTTTGTGTATTAAAATAAAGTTTTTATCAGGAAAATGCCTGTTTGGAATCGTTTTACAGCTGTCGAAGACAACTTTGCTCTTTAACATTGTTTACTTTTAAGAAAGCGACAGAAAAATGTTGTAGTATTAAAAGTTTTGTGATACAATAATAATATAATGAAATAAATTTAAGGAGAAATAAAAATTATGAAACTTCCTTTCAATATTGACCTTACAAATAAAGTTTGCGTTGTCACGGGCGGTGCAGGCGTACTTTGCGCAGGTTTTGCAAAAACTGTTGCGGCTTGTGGTGCAAACGTTGCTATCCTCGACCTCAACGAAGAAATGGCGAAAAAAGTTGCCGATGAGATCATAGCTGACGGCGGCAAGGCTATCGGCGTTAAGACGAACGTTCTCGAGCGCGAAAGCGTTGAAGCTGCAAGACAGGTTATACTCGATACGTTCGGCACTTGCGATATCCTCATCAACGGCGCAGGCGGAAACAACCCTCGCGGTAATACAACAAAAGAATATCTCTTCCCTGAAGATATCGACGGTATCGAAGGCATCACGACTTTCTTTGACCTCGATCCAAAGGGTATTGAGTTCGTTTTCAACCTCAACTACCTTGGCACACTTATCCCCACACAGGT
>JBGVFW010000010.1:0-3295 GCA_045121315.1 Eubacteriales bacterium | reverse complement strand
GCTTTATCGTGTAAATGACATACACGTTTCCGTCCTCTGATGCCCAACCCGATTTTTGTGAAAGCAAGGTGCGGTTAAGCAGCAGCCCGTAGAGCAGCTTCGCATTTATCGAATGTTCGCTTGCGATCATAAACCGTGGCAAAGGTATGAATGGAGGGAGTGGAGTGTTTTTCTTAAAAAATATCATTCATCACTTCCTTTCAGCGCAGACGGTTAAATCGTGTGTTCCTGTTTCTTGGACTTATCGGGGGTAGGCTCTCCGTGAAGCTCTGCTAAATTGTGCTGAATGGTGGAAAGCTCCTTATGGCGGGATTTTTGTTCGTGGTAGGCGTTATAGGCGGCGTTTTTCTCTGCAATCAGACGTTGGATTTCGGCACGAATAGCGGCATTTGTTGGCAGTTTCTTGATACCATGTGAATCGAAATAACGGCGGGCGGATTCATAGATGATAAAATCAGCTTCGTGTTTCTGCCTGTATGCGGCGCGGTCTTTTTCCTTTTTGATGGCATTGATACCCTTGCACACATCTTTCGTTTTGACATATTTGAGAATCCAATCTTGGAGCGTTTTCTGTTCCGTGATTTTCGGCTCAAAGGCTTTCAGCGCGGCATAGCTTTTCTGCATATTGGCTTGGGCGGTAGCAACTGCTGAATCCAATTCCTCTTGTGAAGCAAAACCATATTGCTCATAGATGGCATAGGCTTTTGCCATTTGTTTGAGGTTGTGAACTTTCGCCCATCTTTCATAACCAATGCCTTTACCTTCGGCGCGTTTGGCTGCAATATCCACGGTGCTCTGTATGCCGTCATTTTTAACTGCGGTCTGCTTTTCGTGAAGCCGTTCCATCACGCTACGCTTGGGAGCGTTTTTGTCGGCTTTGAGGGCTGCGGCGCGTTCCTCGACAACCCTGTGTGCGTTCTGCTCCAAACGGGCAAGAACGGCGGCGCGGTCAAAATCATCACCGAGCTTTCTTGCCGTGATGGGCTTGGTGCGGTCGGGTGTGAGGTAGGACAAACGCCCTCGGCTCTCCTTGACGGTTATCCCTTGCCGCAAAAGCAATGTGGAAAATTGCTCAAAGGTGGTTGAGGTATCAAGTGCCGCCCGTAGCTGTTGCCGTAGCTTCTCTTTGTCGGTTTCAAATTTTGTAGTGCGCGGTGTCAGCCCATCTGCGATGATTTCTGCGTTCCTTTCATCAAGGGCGGCTTGTCCTTTTTTCTGCGCCCAATACTCTCGCTCGGTAACGCGGTTTGCACTGCCGTGGAGCAGATCAATTTGATAGAGGTTTTCGCGGTGGCACATTTCCATCACTTCGGATTTGAAATATTCCATAGCCGCGTCGGTACACCGGTGCTTGCAACCCTGCCGTGTATCTGCAGGTCTGTCCATGTACGGGAGCAATGGGACTTCCTCTATTCGCAAACTGTTTATGACAATATGAACGTGGATATTGCCGCTGTGGTTATGACCATCGGGGTGGGTACAGACAAGTGCTTGGTGTCCGCGAAAATGCGTTTTGCAAAATTCCTCGCCTAACTGCTGTGCGCGGTCAACGGTCAATCCGTTGTCTGTGCCGTCCCTTGGGTCAAAGGAAATAATGTAGTGGTGGCTTTTCACATCTTCGCGTTTTTGGTTTTTGCCGTAGCGGAGATTTGCCCGCATACACGCGATAGCGAAATCTTCCTCGCCACATCCAATCGTGGCAATTCTGAAATTCTCGCGTGGTATGAGCCGTCCGGTTTCATCAAGCGTGGGCTTCATGGAAAACTCGTCATGGGCAAAGGTCAGATATTTTTCGGCTGCGCCGTAATCAGCATTTTTAGAGCTGATATGTTTGAACGTAGCCATTCAGTTCACCTACCTTTTGCAAGACTTCATATTTCAGCGCGGCGAGATCTGAAGCGGCGGCTTGTATCTCGGCGGCAAGCTGTGGGTATGGGTTTCGCCATTCGTTCAGCGTCCGAGCTATCTGATTGATGTTATTGCCGATCTTGCCATACTCGGCAATGAGCTTTCCGAGCGTGGCAAGCACTTCATCGTTGACGGGATTGACACGGATAATCGGTTTGACAACCGCGCCGTCAATGGCTTGCCGTATAAATTCGGATTGGCTCATTTCATAATTCTTCATTCGCTCCATAAAGAAGTCGTGTTCTTCCTCGGTCAAGCGGGTCTTGACTACGAAAGTGCGCTTTGGTGTGTTGTACGTTTTTGGCATAGGCATAACTCCTTTCACTTACCATATTTTTTGAGGCTGTTTTTTAAGGTGTTTTGAAAAATTCTTTCACTTTACAACGGACATTTTTTCGGCGTTTGTCCGAGGCTTTTGATAAGTTCCTCTACTTAACATCTTTTTTCAGCCGTTTTTGCACCCCATTTTTTGCGACTTCTGCAAAACAACAAATTTCCGTGGATGGATTTTTGCGAGATAGCGTAAAAGTTTGGTTGCATCGCTTTCCACCTAACCCACCGTGGAAAGCGGTTTTGCAAGGTAGGTCGCAAAAATTTTTTCAAATTTTCTTTTGCTCCCTACAACACCGAACAAGGCAGAATTGCCAAACGGAGCGAGAGGAAAATTTGCAGCGTTAGCCGATAAGCAGGGTTTGGGGAAGGCACTCCCCAACAAGATCACCACAAGGGCGAAAATGAGCAGTCGGCGAAATTTGGCACCGTGGTAGAATCTTGCTCTAACAACTTCCGCTATCCCTCTGACCGCGATTTTTGAAAAGTGCTTTCACCTATTCGGAATTTCAAAAGGCAAAAATCAACGGTCTGCGTAAAATATTTTTCGAGAAATTTTAATTTCCGCAAAAATGCCTTTCATTGTATTCGGAATTTTAGATGGGGGTTTTTCAACCGCCCGCTGAAATTTTTTGAAAAAATTTTTCAATGGATAAAACTCCTTCTATTTGTTAGGACATTTACGTCGCGAAAATCAACGGGGTAAAATGCGATTTTTGAAATTGGCAATAAAAAATGCGTCCTCGTTTTTTTAAAAACAAGAACGCGACACATCTGCACGTAAGCGCACTATTTGGTGTTGACTATCATCATAAAATAATTGTGAATATTTTTAGAATATCACTTTAAGCATATTGACTTTCATCATAATTAAGAGTATAATATTATCGAGTAAATCTAAAGTGAGGTGAGCGCATGGATTATATAACCGAACTTACTGCCATCGCGTCAGAACACGGCGGCATTATAGAAGCCAAAATCGCCGCACAGCGCGGTATTTCAAAAGCCATGCTCTACAAGCTGTGCAAAGAAGATAAAATCCACAGAATCGTAAAAG
>JBGVFW010000009.1:0-2747 GCA_045121315.1 Eubacteriales bacterium | reverse complement strand
GATATTTCTATGATGATACTGAACGTGCGATGAATAAAAAGATCGGTAAAGTTTTTGATAGGCTTAAAACAGCTCAGGATAACTATGTTGGCGAAAAGATTGATACTCTCTGTGATTTCTTTTGGAAGAGTCACATGGAAGATATGATGGTTTTTGAAAATTCCCCCGGCCATTTGGTGGTTCGTGACGCGGACGAAACCGAGTGGGCAGATGCCGAGATCTATGATTTTGTGCTGAATGAATGTCTGGGGTTTGAGCCGGATGGTAAGCTCCAATATGGTTATGGTGCTATCAGTCAGGAGCTTGCGGACACTCTTAAAGCGCACGCAATGGGATATGGTGTTTTAGTACAAACACGGAAACCTTCGCTTGATGAAAAAATCACTGAAGCTTCAACAAAAAAAGAAAATTCAACACTTAAAGAATTAAGTAATTCTGTTGAAAGGACTGAATGTAAATAATAAAAATTCGGAGGATATTATAATGAGAGAAATACATACAATTGATCCGGGCAGATATGAGGAAGGTTCTCGCAAGGGGCTTGTGCGTCAGGTCGGAATGATTGGAGCACAGGAGCTGTTTGACAAACTGAAAGCTCACTTGGAGCAGGTGGATATGATGCCTGATGAATATTTTTTGCCCGGAAGTCATTATTGGAATGGTAAAAATCCGGAATTGCCTGAATATAGTCAGGCTGTTTGCCACACAAACTGGGGAGGCAATGAGGGCATCTATATTGATATTGATCTTCAGTATTTGGATGATGAACATAAGCTTAAGTCGTTTCATTTGGCGACCGGAAAGACACTTGGTTCTTCGGGCGATGATTTTCTTCATATGTCTCGTATTGCGGCAGAATGCTCTATGCTGCTTAACGGTTGGGGTAGTATCGTAAAAGTAAATGAACAAGAAATAGAACAGGACAAAAATACTGAGTTTACGAAAAACGAGCTTACAGATATGCTCGATAATATGGTTAACAGTACAGAATTATCTGATAGGTTGGCTGTCGCCAAGCAAGGGTATGGTCTTGATAAGCTGGTGTATGACAGAGAGTTTTCTGTGCGACGTGTTTGTGCTGAACACGGTGCCGGACAGGATGTTTTGGTGCGTGATCCTGAGCCTGTGGTTCGTGAAGCGCTTGCCCATGCCGGTTATTGCCTTGATGTACTGATTAAGGATTCTGTTGCAGAGGTCAGAGTTGAAGTCGCTTATCAAGGATATGGTTTAGATACACTTGTTAACGATCCTCATTTGCTTGTGCGTAGCGCTGTGGCATCTAATGCTCGTCCACAGGATTTAGCTATTCTTGTTAACGACCCTGAATGGTTTGTGCGAGAGGCAGTTGCAAAACAGGGCTATGGCCTCGATAAATTAGCAGAAGACCGAGACTGTGACGTTCGTAATGAGGTTAAGGCTTTCTTAACAAAACATAATCTTACACTTGAAAAATGGATCAAAGAAAACCCGGATAGGTGTGTTATGGTAGAAAATCGAAAAGGAGGACTTGACGCTATTATTGCTCGTTTTGAAAAGCAAAAAGAAGAACAAGCAGATACGCGTATATTAGAGACATCCATAGGCGAACGCGGCGTACGTTAATTTTTAGTTTGTTTTAGAAAGGATCGTTCGTATGAGAATTGAAAACGGAGTTTTGCTCAAGGTTGAGCAAGATGATATTAAAGTTATTAACGATAAATTCACTTGTGTTATCCCGGAAGGAGTAACGGAGATTGGTCACAGTGCTTTTTGGGGCTCGAATCTTCTCGAAAGTGTCACCATACCCGATAGTGTTAAGACAATCTCATCGTGTGCCTTTTTGAGTTGTGAAAGGCTTCAACAGGTTTCTTTTGGAACCAATAGTGCTTTAAATAAAATTGGTTGGTCTGCGTTTGACGGCTGTACAAGTCTTACAAGCATCATTATTCCTGCAACCACCAGGGAAATAGAGCAATATGCTTTTAAAAACTGCATTCAACTTAAAAGAGTGGACTTCGCAAAAAACAGCGATATAAACATTATTGGAAGCTATGCTTTCCAAAATTGTACTTCTTTGCAAGCGGTGAATTTGGGAGATAACAGTAATCTATCGGTTGTAATGACAGGTGCTTTTCTTGATTGTCGGTCTCTTACCACGATCAAATTACCTGAAAGCACTCATTTAATGCGCTCTGTTTTTCTGGGTGCACCCACGGAGATTGTGCGTACAAAAGTAAAACCCTCCTCTTTGGCTGATAAAATTGCGGAAGCCAAAGCTAAAAGGGACGGGGGCGACAATCAGTGCCTTCAAATGTGTCCCAAAGACAAGGGCCGTTAAAAACGGAGGTGCGCTGCTTGAAGAGATATCTTTGGGGCTTTCCCGGTATTGGAAAGTCAAATATTCAATCAAACTACAAAATTATTGATGCAGATTGCGAGCTTTTTAAGTATAAAAACGTTTCAATAGAGGATCTTCATTCTAAACAACCGTTTCTTAATATTGTTAGGGATGAGAATTATCCTCGCAATTATTTAATTTACATCCAATCGGTTGATGCGGATATTGTTTTAATTAATTGCCATATATCGTTACTTGAGCAATTGGATAAAGAGCAGATCTTATTGGTTTATCCAAGCAAGGAACTTATATCCGAGTATTTACAACGATATAAGGATAGGGGTGACAATGCTTCGTATGTTGCTTATATGGAGGCAGAAGCTCCAGCAATTATCGATTTTATCGAGAATTCTGATTTCGAAAAATATAA
>JBGVFW010000008.1:0-5110 GCA_045121315.1 Eubacteriales bacterium | reverse complement strand
GCGAAATAGATTTCACACATTCCGATACGGCAGATATTGAGTTTGATGAGGCTATCCAAAAACAGATTCGAGCCTCATATGCGCGTACTTTCTCTGATGCGGATATCCCACCTGCAAAAAATACAGTTGCCGCAAACGCTCAAAAGACTGCTCCAGGCGCGGCGGCTCTAATATCTTCCGGATCATATTCAACATCGGCAAAACCGATGAAAACGACTCTTTTGAACGAGGTTAAGGAGGCGTATATAGATGAGCAAGGATTTTTGCACGCGGGTTATATGGTATTTGACATATCCGAGCCGCGCACCTTTTACGGCAGAAGCTTTAATATCACTCCTGTAACCATTGCAAATCTTACAAGACAGCTTAATAATATTACCGTAGTCGGTGAAATTTTCGGCATAAATTTGCGAGAACTTAAAAAGAATGGAAGTTATTCGGTTTCTTTCGGCATAACGGACAGAAACGGTTCTATAACTGTTAAAAAGATGGTTTCGGCAGACGGGAGCGAAGAAGAATTTCTTAAACTCAAAGACGGAATGTTTCTTGCAATCGAGGGTAAATTCTCATTTGATGAATTTGAGAACGAAAATGTGCTTACTCCCTTTGCTGTTATGGAGATTAAGAAGCTCGAACGCCAAGATAACGCTCCCGAAAAACGCGTTGAGCTTCATCTTCATACAAATATGTCCACTATGGATGCAACCATTCCTCCCGATGTTGCTGTAAAAACAGCGGCGAAGTTCGGTCACAAAGCTATAGGCATTACGGACCATGCAAATGTACAGGGATATCAGAAAGCTATGCTTGCCGCTGAGAAAATTGGCATGAAGGTTCTTTACGGTGTGGAAGCGTATTTCGTTGACGATACTGCGAAGGCTATTTTCGGCGGCGATGAGATCAGTTTCGATGATGAATTCGTTGCATTCGATATAGAAACCACAGGTCTCTCTCCGCTTAGCTGTAAGATCACAGAAATTGGCGCCGTGCTTGTAAAAAACGATACCGTTATTGAGAAATTTCAAACGTTTGTAGATCCCGAAACATCAATCCCGCCCGAAATTGTAAACCTTACGGGGATTACGGATGATATGGTTAAAGGTGCTCCTAAGGATAAAGAAGCTGTTGCGGATTTTATCAAATTTGTCGGCGATAGAATGGTTATAGCGCATAATGCTTCTTTTGATATGAGCTTCATCCGCAAGGTGGCGCAGGATAATGGTATTCCGTTTGTAAATTCATATCTTGACACGGTTTCAATGTCACGTTTTGCAAATCCGGATTTGAAGAAGCATAAGCTTAATATTATAGCAGATTACTTTAACATAGGTGAATTTAACCACCACAGAGCCAGCGATGATGCAGAAATGTGTTCCAAAATTTTTTACCGAATGGTAGAAAAACTCAAGGGCGAAGGTATTTACACGCCCGCACAGATGTCGCTTGCAATGAACAAACACACAAATCCTCTTTCGCTCAAAACTTACCATATAATTTTGTACGCACAAAATGCTGTGGGTCTTAAAAATCTTTATAAAATTATTTCTCATGGCTATCTCGATTATTATAAAAGGGTCCCTCGAGTGCCGAGAACGGTTCTTGAAGCTCACAGAGAGGGAATTCTTATAGGTTCCGCATGTGAAGCCGGTCAGCTTTACACGGCTGTGCTTGAAAATAAACCGTGGGATGACCTTCTTTCGCTTGCCGACTTTTACGATTATCTTGAAATTCAGCCGCTTTGCAATAACTCTTTTATGATTGAAAACGGTACTGTTGCAAATGAAGAAGTACTCAAAGAAATAAACCGTAAAATTGTAAAACTCGGCGATGAACTTGGCAAGCCTGTCGTTGCCACGTGTGACGCACACTTTTTAAATTACGAAGATGAGATATACCGCAAGGTTTTGCTTGCGGGTCAAAAATTCTCCGATGCAGACAGAGATATTCATCTTTATTTCCGTACGACGGAAGAAATGCTTGCCGAATTTGAATATCTCGGTAAAGAAAAGGCATACGAGGTAGTCGTAACAAATACTAATAAAATTGCCGATATGATATCAAGTGATATACGACCTTTCCCAGAAGGAACATTTACGCCTAAGATGGAAGGTGCGGAAGAGGATCTTCACAGAATGTGTTATGAAAAGGCACATCGTATGTACGGCGAGCCACTCCCTGATCTTGTTGAAACGCGACTTTCGAAAGAACTTACATCTATCATCAAAAACGGTTTTGCCGTTCTTTATATGATTGCGCAAAAGCTTGTTAAATTCAGCGAGGATAACGGATATCTCGTTGGTTCGCGCGGTTCCGTCGGTTCTTCATTTGTTGCTTCTATGGCGGGCATTTCGGAAGTTAACCCTTTGCCACCACATTATTATTGCCCTAAGTGTCATTTTTCCGAGTTTTTTACAGACGGTTCAGTTGGTTCTGGTTTTGACTTGCCTGACAAGAACTGCCCGAATTGCGGAGAAAAGATGATAAACGACGGTCACGATATCCCTTTTGAAACCTTCCTTGGCTTCTACGGTGATAAATCACCCGATATCGACCTTAACTTTTCCGGCGACGTACAGGGTAAAGTGCATAAATACACCGAAGACCTTTTCGGCGCCGAAAACGTGTTTCGCGCAGGTACGATAGGTACGCTTGCCGACAAAACGGCTTATGGTTTTGTTGCTAAATATATGGAAGACAAGGGTATCACGGTAAACAAATCCGAAATTAACCGTGTCATTGCAGGTTGCGTCGGCGTAAAACGTACTACCGGTCAGCACCCGGGAGGTATCGTTGTTGTACCTAAAGAGTATGAAATTTACGATTTCTGTCCTGTACAGCATCCTGCGGATGACCCTACGTCCGATATAGTTACAACACACTTTACTTTCGAATATCTGCACGACACGCTTTTGAAACTTGACGAGCTTGGACACGATATTCCGACCAAGTACAAACTTATAGAACGCTTCTCAAATACGAGCGTTTTGGACGTTCCAATGAACGATCCCGATACATATAAAATGTTCTATTCCACGGAGATTTTGGGATGCGACCTTTCTCCGATAGGAATTAAGCTTGGCACGCTTGGTATTCCCGAATTTGGTACGAAGTTTGTAATGCAGATGCTTGAAGATACAAAACCTAAAAACTTTGCAGATCTGCTTCAAATTTCAGGTCTTTCACATGGTACCGACGTTTGGCTCGGAAACGCCAGCGAGCTTATTGCAAAAGGAATTTGTACGATTTCCAGCGTTATCGGTACGCGTGACGATATCATGCTTGCTCTTATCCGTTATGGGGTAGAGAAGAGCCACGCCTTCAAAATCATGGAAATGGTTCGTAAAGGTAAGGGTTTAACCCCAGAATTTGAGGTTGAAATGAGGGAAGCGAACGTACCCGATTGGTACATCGCTTCTTGTAAAAAGATCAAATATATGTTTCCGAAAGCACACGCTGCCGCATACGTAATGAGCGCTATTCGTATAGGATGGTACAAGGTTCATATGCCGCTTGCGTTCTATGCGGGATATTGGAGCGCCGCTCCCGGCGGCTTTGACGGGGAACTCGCCACAAGAGGAAAAGAGGCAATTCTCCAAACCTTGAATGATATAAAGAGCAAAGGAAAAGAGGCAACACAGAAGGACAACGAAACGTATTCCTCTATGCTGATGGCTTACGAATTTCTCGCACGTGGATTTAAGTTTTTGCCGGTTGATATTTATAAATCAGACGCAAAATATTATCTTCTCGAAGACGGAAAAATTCGTTTGCCTTTCTCATCTCTCCCCGGTCTAGGCGAAGCCGCGGCACAGAGTTTGGTGGATTCGCGCCCTGAAGGCGAGTATCTTTCCATAGAGGATCTGCGTGAACGTACGGGAATTTCTAAGGCTGTTATTGAGATTTTGCAAAATAACGGTGCGCTCGAAGGGCTTTCCGAAACGAGCCAAATCTCACTCTTCTGATCCCTTTTGTGGACTGTTACATTTGAATTGCTTTTATGTATTTTTTAGAACTCAAAAATTCGTATTTTTTAGAAATTTTATATAAAAAGTATTGTAAAAACTCAATTTTAATGGTATACTTATCCCATAGTAGGTTATTATAAAAGAAGATGTGAAAATTTTAATATTTTTTGAAAGGAAGTAATTATGAATAAGACAGATTTGATAGAAAACGTTGCAAAAACAACGGGTATGAAAAAGAAAGACGTTGAAACGGTCGTGCTCGCTTTTATCAATTCCGTTGAACAGGCACTTATCAACGGTGAAAAAGTACAGATTTCCGGTCTTGGTTCTTTTGACGTTAAGAAGAGATCCGAAAGAGCCGGCAGAAACCCAAAAACAAAAGAAAAAATTATTATTCCGGCAGCTAAATACCCCGCATTTTCCGCAAGCAAATCGCTTAAAGAAGCAGTTAATAAATAATTGTGGAAAACAGAGTCCGCGCCATTTTGCGGCTCTGTTTTTTTGCCGAAAGAGGTTTTAATATATGAGACTAGATAAATATCTTAAAGTTGCGCGTATTATAAAACGCCGTACAGTTGCGAACAACGCTTGTGATTCCGAACACGTCAAAGTTAACGGTAGAGATGCCAAGGCTTCTTATGACGTTAAGATTGGAGATATAATAGAAGTTACATTTGGTGAAAAAACGCTTCGCGTTCGCGTGACGGATATAAAAGAACATGCGCTAAAAAACGACGCTTCAAGCCTTTTCGAAGTTTTGGAGTAAAGTAATATTTTTTTGGCTTGTATCATATCATTTAACAGTTAATTTTTTGTTATAGGAGAAATGATATGGAACAGCAAAGAGAAAAAAACACAACAACACTCGCGCTAAAAAACAGAGCTTCACTTGAACTCGGGGGCGTTACGGATATCGTAAGCTCCGATGAAACCTCAGTTTGCCTCGATACACTTGATGGTGGCCTGCTTATTGAAGGATCCGAACTCCACATTATAAGCATGAATGTAGGCAACAGTGAAATTACCATCGAAGGAAGAATCGATTCTATTTCTTACCACGATAAAACTCATGGACAGAAAAGTAGTTTCTTCGCGAGAATGTTCAAATGATAGCTGATTTTTACAGTTCCTATGCTTCTTTTATA
>JBGVFW010000007.1:0-4107 GCA_045121315.1 Eubacteriales bacterium | reverse complement strand
TTTTTTGATACACATAATGGAGCCGAAAGCATATCCTTGCGTGAATTCATTTGTAATTGAGGGGTATCCCCAATACAAAGCACGTGATGTTTTCTTGTGTTTTCTTACGGTATCTACGATACCACGACACTCTTGTTGTTCTTCTTCGTTCATAATATAGCCATTAAGATATTTTACATCAATTATATTCATAACAATCACCTTATACCTTTTACAATCCTTACTTATCTTGTTTTTTCAGCTACAACTTTTTTGGGGTTATCTTCCTTCACTCTCTCCTCGGCAGAAGCAATCTTTTCTGCCAACGTCGGCTGTGGTTTTGACCTTCGTTTTATTCGAGGGGTGTTCCAATCACGATGCTTTTCAACCTTTGTCGATGTAGAAACAATAATAGGGTTCGGTATTAAATTTATACAATTGTTAAACGCTCCGTCACCAATGAATTTTACTTGATACGGAATGTTAATGTCCGCAAGTTTTTCACAATCAGCAAATGCACGCGCACCAATGGAATTTAATTGACTGTTTTCAGCAAAAGAAACGCTTAAGAGATTGGAACAATGATAGAACGCAAATTTATCAATCTTAATCACAGTTGCCGGGATCTTGATTGCAACCAATTGTTCACAATAACAAAATGCGCTATCTGCAATTTCTGTTACTCCTTCCGGGATAATAACTGTTTTTAAGTTTTTGCAATTATCAAAAGCATACTTCCCTACGACCTCGACACCGTCCGGAACAATAAAAAAGCCATTTTTGATATCGATGTTATCCACTTTTGATAATACGCCGTTTTCAATCTTCATAATTGCTTACCACAGCTACGCTGCCCTTTCTCTAAGATGTGTGATTATACCACCATTAATATTATACCGTGTTCGGAACAATTCCGAATTTAATTTGAAAAATTTTTGGGCTGTAAAGTAAAAATTTTTATCATTACAGCCCATATTTGCCCTTAAATCTATTTGATGAAATTATTAGTACGGGTTATTAATAGTGATAGACACAGGGACAACATATTCTACGCCGTTATACGTAAGAACAAGCTCCGTTGCTTGGATAGTGCCTGTGATCGTGCGTGACTCATCAGAGCCGGTTGCTGCTGTATAATCACCGATATATCGTATACATTCTCCATCTTTCGTCCAGCTATATGGCGTAACCGTTCTTCCTTCTTTCTTGTCATAAATTTTTGCAGTCTGACCGAAGGAAAGTGTAGCACTTGATGCTCCGCCTAAATTAGACGCAGAAATTGTAACTGTAGGCTGTGTTAAATTCGTGTACTGATACTTTGTTATAAGAACGTTGACAGTCTCAATAGATCCGATATAACATACATTCGCTACAGTACCTGAATTTGTAATTCCGGCCGTATAAGAGGTTGTTTTAATAGTGCAATATTGATTTACTCTTCCGCTTCGAGAATGACTTACGTAAGCATTTTGAGAACCGGAAGGACTAACTGTTGTAATAGATACACTCGGTGTTACAGAATAAACGTTCAACGACGACGGCAATGCAACGGAAGCATCGGAGCCATCTATAAACATAATCTTTACAACAGGAGTGTATGTTCCTGCCACATTGAGCTTCAATGTATTGCCTGTAAATTTAGTATTATCGGCATTTGCAGTTGTGGCAATAGCAGTAGTTTCAACTTCGCTTATTGAACTGTAAGTATACCCACCGTTGATCAAAGTAGAAGATACATATTTTTGCAAAGAAAGTTCTACGCTATTTGCAATATATTTGCCTTCAAAGTCCGTAATAGTAACTTCAATGGCGTTAATATCGAACGATTCAAGGAAAGCAGCAGTTATTTTGTCACCCGTTTTTCCGTATACGGTCGCTACTCCGCTATCTGTGCCGATATTATGAGATATAACGTATGTTGCAACCACTTTTGTGCCATTTGCATTCATACCGCTAATTTTAGCGTATTCCTCGTCCCAATTTACCTGGGGACTATAATATTTAGCATTACTCTCATCATTATTCCAAACAGAAAGATCGTTGATCTGAACAGCCTCGGCTTTATCGCTATCTATAAAGATACCTGTGCTTTCGGCTGCAAAAGGATCGTCTTTAAGGAATCCGATATTGCCGTTTTCGTCAATATAAGCTGTTTTTGTAACTTTAATATCTGTAAGTTTCCAATAGCCGTCTATCTTGGGAATAGTAAAGATATAATTCGTGCTTGTACTACCATCAGAATTCTCTACAATATCACTGCGTATTGCTTCGATAATGTAATTATGCTTGATACCGGTTTTGTCTATATGCGCAAACAAGCCGTAAACAGTCGCAGTATCCGCATTTTCAAGGTTGATTATAACTGTAGCAGCTGTAGAATTTTCACCTATTGTAACCCTTGTAATATCTGCAGACGTGATCTCGTTATAATCAATAGGTTTATTGGGAATCGCCGTAATAGTCATTGCGCTTCTTGCTCGGGTGATAGTTTTCGTTTCATTGTTGCCGGCATTAACCGTTGCATATTGGAATGTATAGTCACCTGCACTGTCTATAACAAGTTTGCCGACATAGTAACCTTCCCCGGCATCCCATACCAGACGCGTATTTGTATTTTCAGTATAATAAAGGTTTGTTGTAAGACCGGTAAACTCGTTGCCTTCGCTGTCATAAACTTTCATCTTGACGTCGAAGTCGTGGGAGTCACCGTTAAATACAAACTCATATCCGTTTATTGTACCAATAAAGCTTTCTGTATTTTCAGTAATACCGCATCCGCAGTTTTCTACACTCGGGGCGCCATTATGTGAGATCCATACTCTGACACTGAGATTTGTATAAATTTCACGAGTATATACTGTGCCGATGGGATAATAAAGCCCGTCAATGATAAGATTATCAAGCTTGTATATACCATCCGAATTAAATATCGCAGTGCCGGTATATTGTCCATCACCGGAGCTTGTAAAGTTAACGGTTACAGCGACATTATCTTCACTGATAAATATACCCTTAACACTTGAAGGAGTAAGCTGTCCTTTTTCTGCATCATATTCTCTTACGTTGACAGTAAACGTTTCTTGAATATGCCCGGAAGCAGTCATATATGTATAATTTATGCCGTTTTCCGCAGTGAAATCGCTGACTCTAAAGCCGTATACAGTTACTTTTACTGCTTCGGGATCGTTTTTTACATTCGTCAGCTTTCGCTCAATACCGTCCGCAAAAACGCTTCGTAAGATATATTCGCCGGGAGCTGTGAAGGTAACGCCCTTTTCCCATTCTCCACTGCTGTTATACGTTCCGCCGATCCACTTATCCGGGTCGCTTTCGCTCTGTTTGAACGTGATCGTTTCCTGACGCGTACCTTGTGTACTTGTAACCTTACGCAAGAAGTTTGCTGTAATGGTTTCGGGAGCTTCGCCCTCTACTGTAAGCTCTACGTTCATTTTGAACGTCTGGTTTGCGGAAGAGAAATAGAATGTAGGATTTGTTGTACCATTCGCAGTAACGTTTGCCGTTATCTTCAGTGTTTTGGACATAAGCTCCTCGTCTTCAATAGACTGAGGCGCAGTGGTACTGCCAAACTGAATATTGAGTTGGCCTTGAATATCGGAGGAAGAAAGCACTTTATCGTTGGAAACGATTGTACCATCCAAATATACGAGAGCCGTAATAAATGTGGGGTTATTCTTTTCAAGAGATGTTATAGCGAGGATATCTGTGCCATCTTCTGTTGTGTTACCTGTATTGATAGAATTGGAATCGAGCATAAGGGGAACGACGTGTTTGCCGTATTCATAGAAGCAGAGGTCCGTGGCAAGGCTTGCTGTTGCCAAAAGATTGCCGTTGCCGTCAACGAAAGCAACTTTCAACGCTTTTAATACATCAAGTATCACGCCGACTTTGTCGGGATCCGCATAGAAAGTATAGCAACTGCCGGAGCCCTGTGTTGTTCGGTATTCCATTTCAGACATAGTAGCGAGCTCTTCTTCTGTCCAAATACGGTTTTTGCCAACGTAACCCGAAATTTCTTTTGTCTGAAGCTTATTGGCGTCCATCGCTGCATCCGGAGCAACTGTTGCATTGCCGGGAAGCTCTTGGCGAGTGGAATAAAAGTACCATTTA
>JBGVFW010000006.1:0-3561 GCA_045121315.1 Eubacteriales bacterium | reverse complement strand
CACGCTTTCAGGCGTTTCAAAATCCGAACGCAGAAAAAGAGCCATTGAAGCACTTGAAAAAGTGGGACTTAAAAACCAAATACACAAAAAGCCGAACCAAATGTCGGGCGGTCAGATGCAAAGAGTTGCTATCGCTCGCGCGCTCGTAAACAACCCCAAAATACTTCTTGCAGACGAACCCACGGGTGCGCTTGATTCGGCAACGAGCGTGCAGATAATGGACCTTCTCAAAGAAATCGCAAAAGACAGGCTCGTTATTATGGTAACGCACAACCCCGAACTTGCCGAACAGTATTCCACGCGTATCGTACGTTTCCTCGATGGCAAGATGACAGACGACACCTCCCCCTATAAAGCCGAACCCAAAAAAGAGAAAAAAGAAGCTCCGGCGATGACGCGCACGCAGAAAAAGGAGCAGAAGAGATCCGAAAAGAAAACCTCAATGTCTTTCTTCACAGCCCTTTCCCTCTCGCTCAACAACCTTATGACAAAGAAAGCGCGCACACTGCTCACCAGTTTCGCAGGCTCTATCGGTATCATAGGCATCGCACTCATTCTCTCCATCTCAAACGGCTTGCAGCTTTACATCAACAGGGTTCAAGAGGACACTCTTTCTTCCTACCCCATAACGATCCAAGCAGAAAGCATTGATATGTCCTCGCTCATCTCCACACTGACGTCGCAACGCACGGAAAGCACCAGCCACGAACTCGACAAGGTTTATTCAAGCGTTATCCTCTATGACATGATGAACTCGCTGACAAACGCCGAAACAATGACAAATAACCTCAAGGATTTCAAAAAATTCCTCGACAAAAACCTCAGCAATGACGCCATCACCTCCGTTATTTACAGTTATGACACGGAGCTCAACATCTACTCCTCCGACACGGAAAACGTTCGAAAACTCAATCCTTCTTCTTTTATGGAAACCATTTACGGCGGTTCTTTCTCAAATTCCGCCTATTCATCTATGATGGGTATGGGGAGCTATAATATTTGGAGCGAGATGCTCTCCGGCAAGGACGGCGAATACGTAAACGATCTCGTTAAAGAGCAGTACGACCTCATCGAAGGCACATGGCCCGCTAACTACAATGAAGTTGTCCTCGTTGTGGACAGCAACAACGAAATAAGCGACTTCGTTCTCTGTATGCTCGGCTTCAAGAGCGAAGAAGATATGAACGCTATTATAAATGCCGCTCTCTCCGGCAAGGAAATAGACTCCAAACAGGAATCTTGGGAATATTCCGATATCCTTTCCACTACATTCAAACTCGTTCTGCCCACAGATTATTACCAGTATAACGAGCAGACAGACACGTGGGTAGATATGAGCGAAAACGACACGTATATGTCTTACGTTATCAAAAACGCAGAGGATATCAAGATCGTCGGCATCATTCGTCCCAATAAAGCGGCTGTTGCTTCATCCATTACGGGTGCTGTCGGCTACACATATGCGCTCACAGAGCACATTGCGGAAAAAGTAAGCGAAAGTGAGATCGTAAAAGCGCAGAAAGAAACCCCCGAAACAGACGTTTTCACGGGACTTCCCTTTAAAACCGACGATTACGTAGAGCCCACAGACACCGAAAAAGCGCAGGCGGCAAAAGAATACATCGCCTCCCTTTCCGAAAGCCAGAAAGCTGTCCTCTACGCCGCAATAGCGGAAGAAATGCCTCTATCACAGCTTGAAGCGGCTGTCACGTCTTATCTTGCAAACTTCCCAGACAGAAAATCCATGGAAGACGTTATCGTGCAGGCTTACTCCGCAGAAATGAATATGCCTGAAGAAACCGTACGCACGTATCTTGCGGATATGACCGATGAGCAGCTAACCGCCGCAATTTCGGAAATGCTCGCTATGCAGATAAAAGCGCAGTATGCAGAGCAAGTTTCCGCGCAGCTCGCCTCTATGAGCGTCGCAGAGCTTGCCGCAATGCTTGACGTATACGTTGCCTCCGCTCCCGATGCAAACCTTGCGCCCATCTACGACGCATACCTCCCCGCCTCCCTCTCTGAAAGCACGTATGAAGAAAACATTTCCACACTCGGCGTTTTCGATATCGACGACCCCACAACGATAAACATTTACGCCTCCAGCTTTGAAGCGAAAGATGAAATTGCCGCTCTTATCGACGAATATAACGCGGGAGCTTCCGAGGGCAATGAGATAACTTACACAGATTACATTAAACTCATCATGTCCTCCATTACGACGATCATTAACGCAATAAGCTACATTCTTATCGCGTTCGTTTCTATCTCCCTCGTCGTTTCCTCTATCATGATCGGCATCATCACATACATCTCCGTTCTTGAACGCACCAAAGAGATCGGCGTTCTCCGCGCTATCGGTGCTTCCAAGAAGGACGTCGGCAGAGTGTTCAACGCAGAAACGCTTCTCGTAGGCTTCGCCTCCGGTATGTTTGGTATCATCATCACTCTCTTGCTCAATATCCCCATAAACCTTATCATCAAGACCCTTACAGATATCGGCGGCATCGCTTCGCTCCCCCTCGCTGGCGCGATAATCCTTGTGCTCATCAGCATGGCTCTCACGCTTATTGCAGGTCTTATCCCCTCCAAACTCGCGGCTAAGAAAGACCCCGTAGAAGCACTCAGAACAGAATAACTTACTTTTCTTAAAAGAAAAATAAGCAAAAGAACTTCCCTCAAATGCAGCTTAAATATCTTGCAAATGAGGGAAGTTCTGCTTACATCAAAAAATTTGCGGTAATATATTAAAATAAAATCAAAAGGACACACCATGGAAAACGACAAAATTCTTCAAAACCATTTTATCGACCTCGCCTCGCGAGCGCGCGACGGCTCGTATTATACGTATTCAAACTTTCTCACGCTCGCAGAGCAAGATCTTCTCTTCAAAACAAAAACGGACACTCACGCCTCTCTTCGCGGCGGTTATGAAAACGCAGAGCGAAAGCTCGCTGTTTTCGGAAGCATTGACGATTTCGGCTACGAAGAATATCCGCCGATAGTCTGCGTAAAGATAGAGCCGCTCATGCAAAAATACGCGGACGTGCTCTCTCACCGTGATTTTCTCGGCTCCGTCGTAGGTTTGGGACTTGAGCGCGACGTTACGGGCGACATTTTGATACACGAAAACGTGGGATATATGTTTTGCCTTGATTCCATAGCTCCTTTTATCATTGAAAACCTTACCAAGGTGCGCAGAACGGAAGTAAAATGCTCTCTCGTTCCCGCGCCACCAACGGAAACGCTTACTCTTCCGGACGAAAAAGCGTTTTTTGTAGCTTCAGAAAGGCTTGACGCGGTAATATCCGCGGTATTTAACCTTTCAAGAAGTGAAAGCACAAAACTATTTGGTCAAAAGCTCGTTTTTTGCGACAGTAAGCTTTGTGAAAACCCCGACCGCACCATCGCGGAAGGAGGTATCGTTTCCGTCCGCGGATACGGCAGGTTTATGTATTGCGGCATTGCAAAGACGACGAAAAAAGGCCGGCTTTGCATAAACGCAAGAGTGTATCAATAACAATTTTATTATTTCAAGCCCTTTTCTTTTTGAAAGAAAAA
>JBGVFW010000005.1:0-1988 GCA_045121315.1 Eubacteriales bacterium | reverse complement strand
TTTATATCCGACTTATGACGTACTTTTCAAAAATAAGATGCGGTATTCTAGTCAATCTGAGCTATTCTGAAGACGGGCCTAAAAATCCGTTTAAGGGCACATCGATGAAGCTTCTTGTGGTTGCTTCTTACGCCCAGTTTGGGGTGGCTGCTGGAAGAATGGTTTGAGGGCGACCCACAATGGCATGCGGACCTCGTTCCTCTCACCTTTGAGGCTTCCTTTTGTGGCGCGTTATAACCTTATAACGGTTACGGTTGGAAGATTAAACCTATTATGCAGTACGACGTTTTCGCTGCTGTGAATAGCGTAGCCTGCTTTGAGTGGTTGCGGCGAATATAGGATTTGAAGCTTATCATATCCTTTGGCCGGGAAATAAGCCTATTGCCGATTGAAACCGCCGCTGCAAAAAAAGCTAGGTAAGATCGGGTGTTTATCGAGGAAATCTCCTAGACTGTTCGTGTTGAGATGTGAAAGGGATTGCAGTGCGAACTCAACGGCAATCAAGTCGCGGCTATGGCAACATACCGCTCTTTCCTTTAAAGGGAAACTGCCTGATGGTAACAGATATTGGTAGGAAAGAGGGAAAACCAACTTGACCTCATGTCGCAAAGTTTACTTTTCGCATTACCGTCACTATAATTCGATAATTATTTTCTATGTTACATATACGGAGGATTTTCAGTGGAAGACGTTCACCGAAATAATCAAAAAGGCAGCGAAAAAACAGCTGAAGCAAACAAAAGTGAAAGTAAAAAAAACGACGCAAAAACAGATAAAAACGGCGGCAAGAAAGCGCCGAAGCAGCAAAAGAAAAAATCATTTCTTAAGCTCGTCAACTGGAAATGGGTCGTAACGGCTTTTCTTTCTTCGCTTGTCATCTCCATCATTCTCTCGCTTCTTTCGTCCGAGGTTTTGGAGATAGTTCCTATTATCGCCGCCATCCTCATTCTTTTCACGTTTGTCGCGCTCGGTGTTGTGTTTGATATCGTCGGTCTTGCAGTTTCCACGGCAAATGACAAGCCTTTTCATTCCATGGCGGCGCAAAAGATACGCGCCGGCAAGATAGGCATTTCCCTTATCAAGCGTGCGGATCAAGTTTCCAGCTTCTGTAACGACGTTATCGGCGATATATGCGGCGTCGTTTCCGGTTCCGCGGCGGCAACCGTTGCGGTAAGGATCGCCGTTATAATGGGGCTCGATTCCCTTTGGCTAAACCTTTTGCTCTGCGGCATAGTTTCCGCAATGACGGTCGGTTGCAAAGCTATTGGTAAGGCGCTCGGTCTTAATTTCAGTGTAGAGATAGTCACTATTGTTGCCAAGATCATCGCGTTTTTCTCTCCCGAGCCGAAGAAAAAGCGCAAAAAGCAGAAAAAAGTCGCTGAAAAGGACGAATCCAAGGAAAACTCTCAAAAAGAGTCTTCTCAGGAAACACAAAAATAAATCATCATCGGAGTACACACTATGCGTGCAGATATATTTCTCTTTTCGCGTGGTTTTGCAAAAAGCAGAACTCACGCCTCTGAACTTATAAAAAGCGGAGTTTTGGTCTGCGGCAAAAAAATCTCTAAGCCCTCTCAGGATATTCCCGAGAGCATCTCCGACGAAGATATAAAAATAACAGAACCTTCGAAATACGTGAGTCGCGGCGGGTTGAAACTCGAAGCGGCTCTTGCTTCGTTTTCACTCGATGTTCGCGCAGTTACCGCTCTTGACGTAGGCGCCTCCACGGGCGGATTTACAGATTGCCTACTCAAACACGGAGCCGAGAAGGTCTTTGCCGTTGACGTAGGCCACGGTCAGCTTGACCCCTCGCTTATCGCGGACAGCCGCGTGGTAAACCTTGAGGGGGTAAATGCGCGCGCCATGACGGAAAAGGACATCGGGTATGGCGGCTTTCCAATTGCAGTTTCGGATGTTTCTTTCATATCACAAACGCTGATATACGACGCGGTATGTGCCCTGCTTTGCGAGCACGGCGTATTCGTTAG
>JBGVFW010000004.1:0-6648 GCA_045121315.1 Eubacteriales bacterium | reverse complement strand
TCAACGGGTTCGAATACGATAGCATCGATGATGTTCTTAGCGTCTTGAGCGGCATCGCGGTTAACAGCGAGAATGTAAACTGTACCGTCGTCGTTGATGTCGATCTTGGCACCTGTGTCTGCTGTAATCTTCTGAATTATCTTACCGCCGGAACCGATAACGTCACGGATCTTGTCGGGGTTGATCTTCATCTGAATGAGCTTGGGAGCATAGGGGCTAACTTCTTCACGAGGAGCGGGGATGGCCTTGAGCATAATCTCATCGAGGATATAATCGCGGCCTTTGTGTGTCTGTTCGAAAGCCTGTTTGATGATTTCGGGTGTAAGACCGTCAATCTTAAGGTCCATCTGGATAGCTGTGATACCTTTGTGTGTACCTGCAACCTTGAAGTCCATGTCGCCGTAGAAGTCTTCAAGACCCTGAATATCGAGCATTGTGTCGAAAGAGCCGTCTTCTGCCGTGATAAGACCGCAGGAAATGCCGGCAACGGGAGCTTTTATCGGAACACCTGCGTCCATGAGAGCGAGTGTAGAACCGCAGATAGAAGCCTGAGATGTGGAACCGTTGGAGGAAACTACTTCGGAAACAAGACGCATAGCGTAGGGGAATTCTTCAACAGATGGGAGCACGGGAACGAGCGCGCGTTCTGCGAGAGCACCGTGACCGATCTCACGTCTGCCGGGGCTACGGATAGCTTTTGCTTCGCCTGTGGAGTAGCCGGGCATATTGTAATGGTGCATATATCTCTTTTCTGTTTCTTCGTCAAGACCTTCGAGCATCTGGCTATCGGAAAGAGCGCCGATAGTAGCTATTGTGAGAACCTGTGTCTGACCGCGAGTGAAAAGACCGGAGCCGTGAACGCGGGGGAGAAGTGCAACTTCTGCCGCGAGGGGACGAATCTGATCCATAACTCTGCCGTCTACACGTTTTTTGTCAACGAGGAGCCAACGGCGAACGATCTTTTTCTGAATCTTATAGATGAGTTCGGGAAGAACAACAGCGAGGTCAGGGTATTCTTCGGAAAATGTTTCTGTGATTCTGTCCATAATGGGCTGCATCTTTGCGTCACGAACCGTTTTGTCATCAGTGTCGAGAGCTTCCATAACGTCAGCTTCGCAGAAAGCGAAAATCTTGTCGAACATATCGTGGTCGAGTTCGCAAGAGGGGTAATCGAATTTGGGTTTGCCAACTTCGGCGATGATGCTGTTGATGAAGCCGAGAAGACCTTTAATTTCTTCGTGAGCTTTCATGATAGCGTCGAACATAACGTCGTCGGGAACTTCTTTAGCGCCTGCTTCAATCATTACGACTTTCTTTTCGCTTGCAGCAACCGTAAGTTCAAGTGTGCTTACTTTGCGCTGTTCAGAAGTGGGGTTGATAACGATCTCGCCGTCAACAAGACCTACGAATGCACCGCCGATAGGTCCGTTCCACGGAATATCGGAAATGGAGAGAGCGATGGAAGCGCCGATCATGGCTGTGATCTCAGGGGAACAATCCTGGTCAACGGACATAACTGTAAGCGTGAGAGCCACATCGTTGCGAAGGTCCTTAGGAAAGAGAGGACGGATAGGTCTGTCTATAACACGGCTTGTGAGGATAGCTTTTTCTGTGGGTCTGCCTTCGCGGCGGAGGTAACCGCCGGGAATCTTACCAACTGCGTACATCTTTTCGTCGTAGTCAACGGAAAGGGGAAGAAAGTCGATACCGTCGCGGGGTTTAGCACTTGCTGTTGCACAAGCGAGGATTGTTGTTTCGCCGTAGCGAATCATGCAGGAACCGTTTGCAAGACCTGCAACTTTGCCTGTTTCAACAACGAGGGGTCTGCCTGCGTATGTGTAATTGAACACTTTGTAATTTTCGAACATTTTTGCCTCCTAAAATATTTTACAATAATTTTTACGCGTAATGTTCGAAGTTGTTTAGCACTTAAATGAAAGCCGAAACGCGTCGGCGCTCGTTTAACTGCTATACAAAATTCAAACATTCGCTTTTTGTTATTTTGCATTGTTAGACGTACGAGGACGTCCGACATTAAAAATCACGGCAGGGAATTACGAAAAGGGACGAAGCGAGTGTCGTTCCGTCCCTTTTTGCAAACTTACTTTCTGATACCGAGTTTTTCGATGATAGCGCGGTAACGGTTGATGTCTTTTTTCTGGAGGTAGCCAAGAAGGTTTCTTCTCTTACCAACCATTTTGAAAAGACCGCGGCGGCTGTGGTTGTCCTGAGGGTTCTTTTTAAGATGCTCTGTGAGTTCAGCGATTCTTGTTGTAAGGATAGCGATCTGAACTTCGGGAGAACCTGTGTCGCCTTCGTGTGTCTGGTTTGCAGCGATGATAGCCTGTTTCTGATCTTTGAGTAACATAATTTTCACCTCATAATAAATTTGAAATATTTTCGTATGCCGAAAGCAAAGCGGGCGGCGGGTGAAAGCGCTATATAGCCTTTAGTCCGCAGGCTGTGCCATGGCTCATACGATTATGAATTATATCACAAAAATTTCCCAAAGTAAAGGGGTTTCTGAAATTTTAGTATTCTTTTTTGATTATTCCCGCGATTTTTTTAAATATTCATCGGAAATGATATTGCAAAAATCCAAATTATAGTGTAAAATAGTTTCATAAAAGAAAAATATTTTGCGCACTCACGCAGTGCGCGGAAATGAGGAACAAAAAATGGCTATAGTAACAACAAAAGAAATGTTCAAAAAAGCATACGAAGGCGGTTACGCCGTTGGTGCTTTCAACATCAACAACATGGAGATCATTCAGGCTATCACAGAAGCTTGCGCAGAAGAAAAATCTCCTGTAATCCTTCAGGTTTCCGCAGGTGCAAGAAAATATGCTAAACACGCATATCTTATGGGCCTTGCAAAAGCCGCTGTTGAAGACACGGGCATCGACCTCGCTCTTCACCTTGACCACGGCGCAGACTTCGAAATCTGCAAATCCTGCATCGACGGCGGTTTCTCCTCCGTTATGATCGACGGTTCTCATTACTCTTTCGAAGAAAACATCGCTGTTACAAAGAAAGTTGTTGAATACGCTCACGCTCACGGCGTAGTTGTAGAAGGCGAGCTCGGCGTTCTTGCCGGCGTTGAAGACGACGTTGTTGCAGAACATTCTTCCTATACACGTCCCGAAGAAGTTCAGGAATTCGTTGAACGCACAGGCGTTGACTCCCTCGCTATCTCTATCGGTACATCTCACGGCGCATACAAGTTCACTGCAAAACAGTGCACAAGAAACGAAAAGGGCATTCTCGTTCCGCCTCCGCTCCGTTTCGACATTCTCGAAGAAATCGAAAAGAGACTTCCCGGTTTCCCGATCGTTCTTCACGGTGCTTCTTCCGTACCCCAGGAATATGTTAAGGAAATCAACGAGCTCGGCGGCGCTCTTCCCGATGCAGTAGGTATCCCCGAAGAACAGCTCCGCAAAGCAGCTGGCATGGCAGTTTGCAAGATCAACATCGACTCCGATATCCGTCTTGCTATGACAGCAGGTATCCGTCGCGTTATGACAAACGAGCCCTCTGTATTTGACCCCAGAACATACCTCACGGTTGCTCGTGCAGAAGTTAAGAAGATGGTTAAACACAAGCTCGTTGACGTTCTCGGCTCCAACGGCAAAGCTTAATTTACATTATAATTTAATTTGACAATTTGATAAAAAGCGAAGCAGGACGAATGGTTGTACATAAAAATTTTTATTCATTTTGCTTCGCTTTTTGTGACTTCCTAAATGGAAAAAAATGTATTTGCACCATAATCAAGCGCAATCAAAAAACAAAAATTATATAAGAAAGGCGGACTATATTTATGAAAAAAACTAACGGTAAAAGATTCTTGGCGGTTGTAATGACATTTGTTTTTGTTTGACAATCTGCTACACGGTGCTTCCCATCTCTGCGGTATCTAATGGCGATTTTTATACGTCAGATGATATTAACTCCATTTTATCGGGCAATTACAATTTTTCGGAATTAACAACAGATGAAGAAGAAATTCCTTTCAGCTTTGATAATTTCCCTATGAAAATGCGCTATACTCTTGAAGATAGCATTTATTACATCTTTTTAAAGAGTGACGCTACAATGTTAGGTTACAATGGTACGAGCTTTAACAACATCAATTATACCACTTCGTATAGCGGCTCTACACATTTGTGGATGCTTGAAAGTGTGGATTCCGAGTCATTTTGTCTTAGATGGGCTCAAGATGCAAATCTGTGCTTGAAAGTAAATCCTTCTAACAATACGGTGTATTTGGATATGTACGTAGAGGGAGACAGCAACCAAAATTGGACGTTGTATCTTACATCTGATGGCATAAGACTTGCTTCTAAATCGACCAATGCTAATGCGAACAACAAGAGCTTCTATTACAATAACGGAAGTTGTAGTGTTAGCACAAGCAATATTTCTTATGTAGGATTTTTTGATTTGTATTGGTGGAAACCTTGTGCATCTATCAGTATGCCTAATTTTTCTATGGTTGTTGGCGAGAATCGAGTAATTTACCCCGATTGCCGCGATAGTTATGGAAATGCTTCTACCGATGCGGCATCCGGACCTTGGTTTGAACATACTACGGTATCAGGTTCTAGAAATTACGGAAATATTGCTTCTATTTCTTCAAATGCAACTATAACCGCACACATTCCCGGAATAAGAAGATTCCGTATAACCAACAGAATTACAGGCGCTACAACAACTTATGACGTTACTATTAATATGGCGAGTACTTTGGCTGTTACGCCCGTTGTGCAAGCTCAAACTAATTGGTGCTGGGCTGCTTGCGCTGAAATGGTTGGAAAATATTATTTTCCTAATTATGCAATGAATCAATATCAATTAACTAATACTCTAGTTGGCGGAGCAAATCTAATGATTGACGATGAAAATTTCCCTTATGCTGTTAAGCTGGCTTGCAATTATGGTTGGAAATTTTCTGCTTACTATAACCGAACAATGGAATATCATTGGTGCGAGGAATTAGTTAACGATAATCCTATGGTAGTTGTATTTGCTGATAGCAATAAAACTGTAGGACACGCTGTTGTGTTAATTGGATGCAACGTGTCAGGAACATTTAATAACCCTGTCTATAATTTTACTTTTATAGATCCTAGGGATGGCGCTTTGGTTACTGCCGAGTATTCTAAATTTTTTCAATCAGGCGGTATATACAGTGCAGGTTCGGTTCCAATGTCTTTTCAGTATTATATTGCTTGTAGTGATAAGAGCTAATGGAATGGAGAGTATTTAATAAATGAAAAAACTTTTTGTCCTGTTCATTGTGATGCTTTTTTTCGCATTCAACATCCTTGCAGCCGATACTTCATACAAATCCGATTATTGGCTTGAAAAAACAAAATCCGAGGCAAGCGAAAATATAGATTTCCCAATAAAATATCTTGATTTTGACTATTTAAAATATTTTTCAAACTCTTTAACCGATGATATTTACTATTTAAAATACATCGATTTTGACGATATAAAATATTTTGCCAAGCATATAACGGATGATGTTTTCTATAAAAAGCTCTGCGAAGGCAAAAAAATTTCCAAGTTCACAGATGATAGCAAGTGGGACTGTATATATGATGAGGCATCAGGATTTTGGAAGCCCGGATTTACAAAAATACAGCATTTTTCCGATACCGGCGAAACAACAATAAAATGTTATGAAAATCAGTTTCCTTTGAACGAGGATTGGTTTGCAACTCTTGACGAAGCGTTGCTTTCGGGCGAGCTTGGCAATGTTAAAAACGTATCTTTTTTTAGTTACGATGCCGATAATAGAAAATCTGCTCGTCCGTATATTGGAACTGACGAACAAGAACAGACGAAAATTGACGAATCCCTTTGGGATAACGTAACGGACGAATTTTACAGCGCGTGGTTTGCATACATAGAAAGCGACACGGGTGAATACCTTTTCCCGTGTGTTATAGAGGGAAATATGGGCATTGAAAGCGGCAATGTCTATGAGCTTTACGAATGTGCCGAAATAATGAACGCAAATATGTACGTTGTAGAGGACTTTTATGCGGAGCTTGTGGAGGACGAAGCGCCGAACGTGTGGTACTTCTTGGCGGCATTTGTCATCGTCCTTTCTGGTGTTTGCACCGCAGTTGTTCTCATAAGAAAAGCGAAAAAGAAAAAGGGCGCGTAAGCGTCCTTTTTCTTTGAACGTTTTGCTCCCAATGCTCCCAATAAAATAAGTTGACATAATCCCCAAATCGTTCTATAATATAAATGTATATTTATATACACATTTATTATAGAACAATTTCAGGAGGAGGAATATGGCTGGAAAGATACAATGGACGCAGAGCCAGCAGAGCGCTATATCGGCGCGCGGCTCCTCTGTTGGTGTTTCGGGGGGGGGGGGTGGGGGGAAGACTGCGTTTTTGACAAAACGAATAATTTAAAAACTTCAAAACGGCGGGGATATTTCCCGTATGCTCGTCGTAACCTTCACAAACGACGCGGCGTCTGACCTGCGCGAAAAGATACGCTCAGCGCTTTCAAAATCTCTTTTGGATAATCCGGAGTCCATGCATATGTCGCGCCAGTTGGTGCGTCTTTCGGGCGCGAAGATCAGCACTATCAGCAGTTTTTGCCTCTCTCTTGTAAAATCAA
>JBGVFW010000003.1:0-1714 GCA_045121315.1 Eubacteriales bacterium | reverse complement strand
AGATTTTGCCTGTACAGAAGTTGATAATCTTGTGCTGACTCATTATCATAATTACCACAAAAATTCCATCGAGCGCCTTTCTGACGTTATCAAGATAGGAAATATTTTGTTGCCTGAGCCGGAAACCGAAACGGAAGAAGAGCTATATTCCCAGCTTGTCGCTATGCTTCAAAAGCTGGAAATTCCGTTCTTGACCTATGAGCGTGGTACGGTTTATGCAAGCGGAAACGTGAGCATCGATTTCGCACCGCTTTATAAAATTTCGCGCTCTACAAAGCCGATCATCGCTTTCAAAGCGAATATAAACGGATCAACTTTCTCGTATATCGAAAGCGCGTCTTTTGAAGGTATTTACGATTACGAAAATTATTTTAATTCGGATGTTGTTTTTGTAGGTTCTCACGGTCCGTCGAGAAAATTCAGAGTTTCCGCAGAACAACTCTACGTCGCGGAGCACGTTATTTTCGTTGAAAGCAACGAAGAATATTTCCGCGATACAGAGGGAATAGAAAATATATATTACATTGGCGAAGACGACGGTGTTTTGAGAATATTGTATAAAAATTAAAAGTGTGCTTCAGCACACTTTTAATTTTTATGCGACATAAATACTTCGTTGTATTGATTTGATTACATGATATATCTCCCGTACAGTTAACATTATCAGCAACTATTTGATTCGCATTAACGATATTTTTTGCAATTTATTTTTTGCGAGTTTATTACGTGAACATTTATATCGCCCTCGGAACGAACATCTCCGTTATTTTCATTACACTTCAAAGAATTATGGCAAATCACACCACCATTGATTGAAGCATCGCATAAAATGTGACCCAAAATTTCAACTTTGAAATATTGTGTTCTGTCGTTGCAGTTGCGCGGAAAAGCGATTTCTATCAGCGGATTATCTTAGGAAAAAGTACGATCTACTTTTAAAATTTTCTTTCCGCGAGGTTGAACTATACGGAGTTCAATAAAGAATAACTTGCTTTTCTCGATAATTGCTTGAATCCGCCGCATATTTCCTTTTTTATTGGCAAAGAATAGGATTAAAAAATACTTTTTGGAAGTGCAATGCCATGAAAGATGAATTTATGACGGTTAAAACAAATAAAATCAAACGAGAAATTTTAATTAGTGTTAAAAAATTTCGTGTTGCTTCGGAAAAATTACTGCGCGAAGACGGAGAAAGCTCGCTCCATTACGCGGCGACGCTTTCGCGCAGTCTTTGTACGCGCGCAAAAAGTGCGGCAAGGAATATATCCTCATTTAAAGAGGTGCCGGCAGACGCGGACGGTGTTATCGCACGACGCCTTGCGCTTTCTTTTATAGACAGTACGGATGAGGTAAACGAGGCAAAGCTTTGCGCTTTTCTCGCTTCCACAGGCGAAAAATATGACAGCGTCACTCTTTCTGTCTTGCCGGATATACTTTTTTCCGTGATTTTTGAGCGCGTGACGCGCCTTCTTTGTGATTTCAAAGAAGAAAACCTTTCATTCCTTTTGAGGGGAGCCGAGCGGCTTCGTTTTATAGATTTTTCACGCGTGTTTCTTGCTTTTTCTTTAACTGATGGGATATTTTCTCACGAAAAAGTGGGCATCTACACACATTGCGACAGAAAAACTAAATTTGCATATATCGGAGAGCTTCTCGACATTTGCAGAAAAGAGGGGAAGAGCGAACGCCAGAAAGCCGAGGAATTTTTAAGCCT
>JBGVFW010000002.1:0-2116 GCA_045121315.1 Eubacteriales bacterium | reverse complement strand
AAGTCTGCGCCGAAACTTTCGGATGACAGCCGTTTTTACGCTTTTATGTGGCGTATAGCGGAAAACAAATATGCGGATCATCTTCGCAAAAAGTACAAGCATAAATGTACTTATCTTGACGAAAACCTTGCCGATGAAAGCACGGTAGAAGAGGACATTATTTTAAACGAGGATTTAAAGCTTCTTCACCGCGAGCTTTCGCTTTTGTCGGAGCAATACCGAAGATCAATGGTGATGTATTATATCGAGGGTCGAACGTGTTCGCAGATTTCGCAAAAACTGAAGATCAGTACGGAAATGGTGAAATATTATCTTTTCCTCGCGCGAAAACTTGTAAGAGAGGGTATGAACATGGAAAGAATTTACGGTGAAAAGAGTTATAATCCTAAGAATTTTGAAATAGATTTTTGGGGAACAAAGGGCGGAGCCGATGCGGAATACCGCGATTTCAAGAAAAGAAAGATAAAGGGAAATATTTTGCTTGCCGCATATTATTCTCCTTTAAATTTGCAGGAACTCAGCATGGAGCTCGGCGTTGCCGCGCCTTATCTTGAAGATGAAATAAATATTCTTTTGAAAAGAGAATACCTTATTGAGAAGAATGGTAAATATATTGCCAATATCCCGATTTTTACTAAAGAATGTACCGAAGAGATAGAAAAGCGGCTTGCACCGGCGATAAAAAGCGCTGCAGATGACGTTATATCTGCGTCCTATGAGGAATTCAAGAGGGAATTCGGTCATAAGTTTGAAGACGAAGCGGCCATGCGTTGGCAGATAGCAATGCTTTGCTGCAGAATTGCTTCGCTCAGCGAGAAAAGTGACTGCGACCTCCCTTCCGACGGACCCTACCGTCTTGTAAACGGCGGAGGTGGCCGAGGATTTATTTGGGGCAGAAGCGAGCATAATTCCGAAAATGGAATAGAGGGTATTTATAACGGTATGCATAGCCGTGACAGCCGAGGTTGGATAGTAGCGTTTAATTTTAAACAGACGCTTTGCGTACAGCATTTTATGGGATCACGCTCGGATTTCGTTGTAGCGGTGGCGTTGGATGGTTTTGACGCTTTGCCCGAAGAAAGCAAAAAACTTATGGAGAAGGAAGGATATATCAAAGACGGTAAAGCGAACTTCCCCGTATATACGAAAGAAGAATTTGAAAAAGCGAATAAACTTCTTGCCGATATGGCGGGAATTTTCAAAAAAGTCGATAGCCAAACCGTAAAAATCGCTTCCGAGGTGACGACGGATCATTCGCCGGAGCATATCAGGAAGACTGCCGCGATGGTTGGCGCGTTTACCTACGGTTTCCAAAGCGCGGAAAAGCTTGTGACTTCTCTTTATGAAAAATCTTGGCTTTTGCCCGTGAACGGCTCACAAAAATGCTCTATGTGCGTTGTTAAGATGTAACAAAAAAAGCACCCGCAAAGGAGTACCTGCGATAGATCAGGTACTCCTTTGGTGTTTGTATTAGTTTGGATGCGAATATGCAAGCTACGCCGAGAAAGCTATCTTTACATACGCTTTCAAACTCGGTATGCAGATTGCTATTGAAACACTAACCGAATAACCAACGAGCGCTAATCGCTTGGCCAGTCCTCAAAAATTGCATCGCTGTAGTCAAAGAAAAGGCGGTGATTGCTGTGATCATCGCCTTTTGAATTTTACTTGATCAATTCAAGCACCTGCCCGATATTCTTTTTTCCAAAGGAAACGGTACTATTGTTTATCAGAATACACGGAACGCTCATGACGTTATAGCGTTTCTTTATTTCTTCAAAATGGTGAAGGTCGTAGATCTCCGCCGTTACGTTCGGATTTTCAGCTGCAATATGCTGTGCCGCTACGACCGTGTCGGGACACATAGTGCAGGACAAAGATACAAGCACCTTGATGTCCGTGGGCTTGCTTATGGCTTGAATCAGCTTTTTTGTTTCCTCATTGATTGCCTGTCCCGGTCCCATCGCATTATAGATGCCCAAAACGAAGGATGTAAATTCATGTCCTCCGGGGACACCGTGAAAAGCAAGTCCCGTTTCTGCTCCGTCAGTGCGGCAGATCTTCACGCAAGGCGCGAAGTCGGAGGACGCATTGCTGTCTGCTACCTCCACCGTCA
>JBGVFW010000001.1:0-3449 GCA_045121315.1 Eubacteriales bacterium | reverse complement strand
ATTTCAGTTCCACACAACAGTTATCGAAGTTATATTCACAGGACATAAGGCGTTTCATAGGGTTTACCTCCAAAATTTGATTATTGGAAGTATCGTAAGCGTGGGTTTTGATAGTGGTATCTTTAAGTATGGGAAACCCCGGTTTCCCATTTGCTTATAGCTTGGCGGGAAACATCCATTTTTTCTGCGAGAGCTTCTTGTGAAAGCCCTGCTTTTTTTCTACAATATGTTATTTTTTCTTGAAGTTTCATAATCTCCTCCTTCCTTTTGCACCCTAATTCTATCAAAAAAGAAGTTGAAAAACAATGTACTATACCTTGAAAAAACGCAACCTACGGTTGCAATTCAGCTTTTTTGAGAAAAATTTTACGCTTTTACTTCGATTTCCGCCCAATGTACCGTTGATTTGCCTTCCGTCATGGAGATTTCGAAGACGGTGACTGGGGGGAGTGCGCCGTCGTTTTCTATTTCGAAGGAGTAATATGAAATGTCATCGTACTGCGGATATTGCCATTCGGTCTTGTACGCTTTGCCGCACGGCTTGGCGTTTGCAAATGCGAAAAGTTCGTTTTCGTTCACCTCGCCCGAAACGCCGACGGTAAGGCGAACGAGAGCGCCTTTTGGTATCTTTCCCGTAGGCACGCGAAGCGCAGGAAAGATATTATTGCCGATTGTAACGGGGAGCTGTTTCGGCACTCCTGCGCCGACGGCGCTCACGTCGCAGAACGTGACGACGTGGCGGCGGTGTGAGTTTTGAAGCGCTTCGTAATCTCCTGCCACGCGCAAAAGCGTTTCCATGCCGCTGTTGATGATGGCACATTCGGGGTGGTCTTCGTGCGGAGAAACGCTGTCCATATGGTTGAAAAGATACATTCCGTCCGCACCCATGCCGAGATACGCGCACGCACTTCCGATGTCCGTTTCAAGGGTGTTGTGGCGGTACACACGAGGGCGGCGGTTGACGCGTCAAGAAGCGACTCTATACCTGCGAGCACCTGTACCTTGCCGCCGAAGATCTTCTTCCATATATCTATTGGCATATTGTTGTCCGAGCTTGACCAGCGGGGGCAGACGGTGAGGTAATCTACAATGCCTTCCTCGACCCATGCGAAAACGTCAAAGCCCAAGCGCATGGCAAGCTCGGGGTTTGAGGGAACGCGGACGTGTATCTTTATTTCGTGCCCGCGCTTTACCTCGGCTTCTTTTACTTTGGCGTGCGCGCGGCGAAGAAAATCGTTTATAACTTCAGTCCCCTCGTACTCTCTGCCGATGCAAAGGGAATATATTTCGCGCATGAAATCGAATTCGATGCCGTCTGCATCGAATGTTTCAAGCGCTTCTTCGATGACGGTCATGTAATATTCGCGCACTCCCTCTCTCATATAGTCGAGAGCGAAATCTGTGTAACCGACGGCTTTGCGGTGCGGCGTTCGGCGGTATTCGGGGTGATTATCCACCATTTCGCTGTTGAGAAAATCTTCGGGGTGTGCAGAGCCGTGGATATCGTTCATGCGGATGCTTAGCCACGGGCGTATGCCACAGGCGCGAAGCTCGTCTATCCACATTTTGTGAATTGAAAGCCCATTTCCATATATCTGAGCCATCATTGCCGCTCCCCACGTTATTTTATCGCCTTTATCCCCTAAACGGTTGAATTTATCTATCACGTTATCTGTGCGGCGAGAGGGGTACCAACATGAGCTTCCGTTAAGGCAGATAAGAAAATCTGTTACGCCTGTGTTCTTATATTGGCGGATAAAAGAGATTATATCATCACGCGTGACATCTGTTTTGCCCGCGCGAATTCGTTCGAATACAAAATGGTTTGGGTCCTCGTTGAAAAATACTTGTTTTCTCATATGCTTTCCTAAAGAATACTTATTCAGGCTCTCTGCACGGAGAGCCTCTGTTTTGGCATATTGAAATTATACCAATTCTAAAAATACTTGTCAAGCACGGAGAAAGGTTAAAAAACATATAATGCCGTGTGAGGTGAGAAAATGGTCTATATTCGCAAAAAGAAGAAAAATATATTATGTCGAGTGCTGATTTGTCTGCTTGCACTTTTGATTTTTGTCGTTTCATTTTTGAAAAACGTCAACCAAAAAATAGATGAGATCATCACGGATATGGTGGAAGAGGGGTTAAAAAATACTATAACCCAAATGATAAACGAAGCTGTGACTGAAAGTATGCGCGAGGGAAATTACACGGAAATACTCCGCGTGTCATATTCCACGGACGGAAAGGTTCAAAGCATGACGGCAGACAGCATAAAAATAAACCTTTTGTGCGCTGATGTCGGTGCGCGTATATCTGAAAAACTGGATGAACTGGAAATGTTTGATGTAAGCGTTGAAATTTCCGATGTTTTTGACGATGCGATCTTCCTTGAAAAATCGGATTTTGTTTTTACGGCAGGGGTTTCGCCGATCGGAGGAATAGAAACGGATATTGAAAGCGAGTTTGTTTCCGCAGGGATAAATCAGACGAATTACCGTCTTAAAATGAAAGTTGACGTGGGTATCACGGCTGTCATGCTGATCTCCACATCTACCATTGATATTTCCACAAGCGTAAGTATCGCGGAAATGCTTATTGTGGGCGACATTCCAACGGTATATTGGGGATGAAATGGGCGGTATACGTGCGGCAAAGAAGAGAGAAAAGAAACACCGTCTTGATGTTTTGTAAAAAATCAAGACGGTGAATATTTTTTCTTTTAACAATTTGTTCAAGAGTTATTGACAAATTCGTAAAAAAATGATACAATAAATAACGTAAATAAAAGGGAGTAGCCGGCGGTAAAAACCGTATCCTTTGGCGTCAGTACAGGTGCTTTGCGCATCTTGCCAAGGATTTAAACGGCAAGACTTTTGTTGCACAAGGTGTAGCAAAGGTCTTTTTTTATTGTCTGCTGTCCCGTATTTAAAAAAATTTAATAGGAGTGAAAAAACATGAACTTTTTTATGGACTTGTTTGGAAACGTTCTTGAACTTTTCCAAGACGGTGGCTGGAAATACGTTCTGATGTGGATCATCGGCGGCGTGCTTATTTTCCTCGCTATCGTGAAAAAGATGGAGCCTACGCTTCTTTTGCCTATGGGCTTCGGTGCTATCCTTGTTAACCTTCCCAACTCCGGCGCTGTTACAGATGAGGGTGCTGTAAAGATACTCTATGATGCAGGTATTGCAAATGAGCTTTTCCCGCTCTTGCTCTTCATAGGTATCGGTGCTATGATCGACTTTGGTCCACTTCTTTCCAACCCGAAGCTTATGTTCTTTGGCGCTGCGGCTCAGTTTGGTATTTTCTTTACGTTCAGCCTTGCCGCTATCTGCGGTTTTGACATTAAAGACGCTGCTTCTATCGCTATCATCGGTGCGGCAGATGGTCCTACATCTATTTTCGTTGCACAAACGCTCGGCGCAAGCTGTAAGGGTGCTATCATG